>JBAXSA010000020.1:0-18467 GCA_037130945.1 Pseudomonadota bacterium
CCCAGAGCCGTCGGGTTTGGGATTATGTGCAAGGCTTTGGCCCATGGCGGGAACACCGGCTATCCGTGCGGATTCTGATCGAGGGCAAACGAATATCCCTGCCCCTGAATCTCAAGGGATTGCGGTCTTTTTTCTCCAAGGCCGAGGCATTATCACTGGAACAGAAACTTCTAGCGCACTTTGGCCCGGATCGTTTTGTGCCAATTCCGCAGCTGGCGAGGAGTCGTGACAAAGCCCTTGAAAAACTGGCCCATCTGGTTTGCGAGCAGATTTACCAGCCCTATCTGGCCAAACGCACCGGGCTTGAAAGCGGGAAGTCACCCCCCGCCCTCTGTGTTCGCATGCCCGTCTCGACCTGCCAGGAAGACCACTATTACGTTGAACCCTTCCAAGGCATCCCCGCCGACAGCTACTGCGATTTCTTCGGACGGTTGTTGAATCACCCCGGCATTCATCGTTTGCTCCATGTCGAGGCACTGGATATTCTGGAATTAAACGAAAATAGCGGCACTCCGCGCCTTTTTGGGCAGCCCTTTAATGGCCGGGTCTTTTATACCGGACGACTGGATGAGCTGTTCAATTTCCGTTTCGGCGCGCTCGACTTTCGATCTCTCCGTCTTGAGTTTGAAACGCACAACAAACCCTTTTTTCTTCAGGACGCGGACGCCCTGCTGCTTCCGGACAACTCGTCTTGCAACCGTATTACCGAATTCAAACGCATCACCGGTCATAAAGGGCCCAACACCACCATCTTGCGAGAATATTCACAGGCCTACGATCCCGCCGTGGGCAACGAGCCCTATTTCCCGGTCAGCAATGACGAAAATCGCAAGCGGTTACGACGCTATTGGGAGCTGGCCGGACGTTTTCCCCAGCTCTATTGCCTGGGGCCGCAGCCCAATCATAGGATTTACCCAATGGATGTTTCCATCGAGCAGACCCTCAACCTGGTTGATCAGATCGTCTCACAAGAGACCTTTGTGATAGAGAACATCGAGATTCCAGATGTCGATGACTTACTGACTTTTGAGACTATTGAGGCTATTGAGATTGGTGAGGCCGCTGAGGCCGGGAACTGATGATAAAACTCAGTGTCCTGGTTCCTGTCTATAACCTTGCCTGCCGGGAATTGGATCTATGGAGGACATCAAAAATATGAATTTTTTCAATTTTATTATATATGCCATACAGTAAATTTACATTAAGAAAGGTTAAGGACGAATTTCATCTTGAGCTTGTCGAGGACAGCGATTTGTTTTCACAGGTTGAGCCCCATCCAATCAGCGAGGATTTTTCTAGAATTCTTCATGAAAATCTCCCGCTGGCATTGGCAATTAATACTGAAAAGGCACGATCAGAGCTTCTCATTTCCCCTATTCTTGTTGAGCTGCGAAAGATTTTCGAGCGGAAGATAAGCCTTTTTTCCGGGATCGATTTCAATGTGGATGAAACCATTAACCTAAATGGATTTTGTGATTTTTTGATTAGCAATTCAGCGGAACAGTTCTTTATTACTGCTCCAGTTGTTGCCATTGTTGAAGCTAAAAATGAAAACATTGTTGGCGGCATGGGACAATGTATAGCAGAAATGATTGCCGCCAATCTTTTCAATAACAACGAGAAAGTTCCTGTCTCATGGATTATTTATGGTGCAGTTACAACTGGCAGTGTATGGAAATTTCTGAAACTGGAGCAACCGGCGGTATTCATTGACAATCGGGAGTATCATATTGAAAATATTAGTAAAATCATGGGAATTCTCCGTGCTATGGTAAAACAGCATGCCTGAGCAGTTGCTTGATCCAGTGCTTCCCAACATGGGGGTTGGCGAGGCTGGTAGGTGCTTCGTCAGGATACCCTCCGTGACGGCTCGTTTGGTCTCGGCTTATCACCACGAAACCAGTGAAAATCACAGAAAACGGTTGGGTCAGTTCTTTACCGATTCGAGGGTGGCGGCGTTCATGGTGAACTGGATTCGTTCGTCTCATCAGGACTCGATATACGATCCCGCTTTTGGCTTGGGTGCATTCTATAGCGCAATTAGCAACAAAAGTAATTTATCATTTGCGGCATCGGAGATAGATTGGCGGATATTGGATTTCTGGAATAGGCATCATCGGGATGCAAGGCCTGTTGAAATACGACAAGAGGATTATCTCAGGGCGTGGGGATTGACCCATGCGAACATTGTGTGCAATCCGCCTTATATGAGGTTTCAAAATTTTTTAGGCCGTGATCAAATTTTCCGGGACTTTGAAAAAAGATTGGGGATTCGCCTGTCCGGTTATACGAATATGGCCTCGGCGTTTCTTTTGAAATCCCTGTCGGAACTAAAACCGGGAGGACGGCTCGCATATATTATGCCGTTGGAGTTTCTCAATGCCGGCTACGGAACCCTGATCAAGAAAAGGCTTCTGGATCAATCATGGATCAAGGCGATTATCCGCTTTCAGTGTGAAAAGGAGGTGTTTCCCGATGCAACCACTACGGTGGGGATTATCCTGGTCGATTCTGGATCGCCATCGTCCCATGTGGACTTCCATAGGGTGGATCATATGAGAAATCTTGACGATATATTGGCAAGGATGCCGGTAAAAAGAATTCCAGCATCCTCGTTGCAACCTGGCGAAAAGTGGTTGCAATATTTCCAGTCATATCGCCTTGAATATGATGCAAAGAGGTTTGTTCCCTTGCAATATTATGGCCGGTTTAGTCGCGGGATTGCAACCGGTGCCAATAATTTTTTTGTGGGTTCGGCCAGTTTTTTCAATCAGTGGGGTATCCGGGATGATGAGGTTATCGCCTGCATCACCAAGAGCTGCCAGATCAGAAAATCCTGCTTCTCTCAAGCGGACTATGCTGAACTCCATCGGGCCGATGCCAATGTGTTTCTCTTCAGCCCGAATGATCCCATTTCAGCGGGTGCGCGCAAGTACCTGTTAACGGGTGAAAATTCCGGTTATCACCAGCGGTTCCTGACCCGGAATCGCAATCCCTGGTACAAGACGGAAGTGCGGTTGCCATCGCCCCTGCTGCTGGGTGTTTTCTCTCGAGGAGGCTATAAAATCATAAAAAACACCAGCAGCGCCTTGAACCTGACCTGTTATCACGGGTTTCAGCCCAATCAGTTTGGCCTGTCCTATGTGGATGGTCTTTTCCTATACCTGTTATCGGATGCGGGAAGACAGATGCTTTCCTTGAGCATGCGCCAGTATGGGAATGTTCTGGACAAGTTTGAGCCAAACGATTTGAATGGTGCATGGGTGCCAAATCTGGAATTTTTTAACCTGATTCCAAAACAGGACATTCAAGAAGCCATGGAAAGAGTACAAGATGGTGGTACGGTTTCTCAAGTCATCCAGAATGTATTTAATGACATGCTGAATTCGCAATCCCCGGCATCATGCCGGTGATTTTTGCAGGAGCCGACCGTATTAATCGCCCTGATTCTCTGGCTTTGGCAGAACTCGGCGCTCGAATTCTTCCGGCTCGCGGGATGACCGGATCGGTATGGAAAATGCCCTAATGCCGGATCTATTTTGGTTGCTCTTGCCCATCGCTGCCGCCTCTGGCTGGTGGGTGGCTCGTCATGCCCCGAAGGGTTCGGCCCATCAGGGCGGTGAACCCAGGCTGGATTATTTTAAGGGTCTCAACTACCTGCTCAACGAACAACCCGACAAGGCCATCGATGTTTTTATCCGGCTCATAGAAGTGGATCGGGAAACCATCGAGACTCATCTGGCGCTGGGTAATCTGTTCCGCCGGCGCGGGGAAACCGAACGGGCCATCCGTCTGCACCAGAATCTCATCGCCCGCCAAACTCTGACCCGGGAGCAACGCGCCCAGGCGCTACTGGAACTCGGGCTCGATTACCTGCGGGCCGGCCTGTTTGACCGCGCCGAGACGCTGTTTCGGGAACTGGCCGATGCCGATCTCTTTCGGGAACAGGCGCTTGGCAACCTGCGCGGCATTTACGAACTTGAACGGGACTGGCGGCAATGTCTGGAGGTCACCCGTCAGCTGGCCGAATTGTCGGGCCGCAATCTGCAAGCCGAAATCGCCCACTACCATTGTGAGCTGGCGGAAGGCGCGCTGGTTCTGGGACAGCCCGCCGAGGCCCTGGAACATGTCCAGCGAGCCCTGGTAGCCGATCCCAACTGTGTCCGGGCCGCCTTGCTCCGTGGCCAGCAGGAAATGGCGGAAGGTCAATGGGTTGAAGCCCTGCGTACCCTAAAGCGCATCGAACATCAAGATCCCGCCTATTTGGCCGAAGCCTTGGGACTTCTCTCCGAATGCCACCAAAAACTGGGTCGTGCCGGCGAATGGTCGCAGTGGCTCGGCGAACTCTATCGGGATCAGCAAGGAGTGGCCTTGATGCTGGCCGAGACCGATCTGCTGGAACGTGAGGAGGGGAAAGACCGTGCGGCGTTATTTCTATTGGAGCGCTTGCAGTTACAACCGGATCTGCGAGGCCTGGAGCGGCTGATCAATCTCCACCGGGGCCGGGCGCTCATGGAAAAACAGGATGAATTATTGCAGATCATGCAACAGCTGGTACGGCGTTTGCTGGATCGTCTCCCCAGCTATCAGTGTGGCCAATGTGGTTTCGCTGCGCGCAAGCTACATTGGCAATGCCCCAGCTGCAAGACCTGGAATAGCGTCAAACCCGTGCCGGCCGACGGCATGGAACGGCGCAGCCGGTAAAGGATGCCTGACATGCCAGACTTTCCAACGCCAACGACCCTGTGAGAGATCCATGCCGACCATTTTGAAAAGCGCCCTGGTGCCGTACCCCAACGACACCCTATACCGGTTGGTCAACGAAGCGGAGCATTATCCCGAGTTTCTGCCTTGGTGCCGGAGTGCCCGCGTACTGTCCCGCAGTGATACCGAACAATGTGTGGAGCTTGAAGTCATGCGGCTGGGCATCCGGCAGGTTTTTTCCACCTGTAATCGCATGTCCCCGCCTTTCCGCATCGAGTTGGCCTTGCGTCAGGGACCTTTCAGTGAATTTCAAGGCGTTTGGAATTTTATCCCATTGCGGGAAAATGCCTGCCGGATTGAGTTCAGACTACACTTTGAATTTTCAAACCTGCTACTCGACAAGGCCTTTGGCGCGGTCTTTCAACAGATTGCCAACACCCTGGTCGATGCCTTTTGCCAACGTGCCCGGGAGATCCATGGCCATCGCTGACACCTTGACCATCGAGGTGGCCTATGCCAATGGCCACGAAGAGACCCTGCTCACACTGTCCCTGGCCCTGGGCAGCACCGTGGCCGACGCCGTGCGGGCCTCGGCCTTGTCCACCCGATTTCCAGAGATCGACCTCACGCGCCACAGGGTTGGCATCTTTGGCAAACTGGTGACTCTCGACAGGGTTTTGGAGGCCGCTGACCGGGTGGAGATTTACCGGCCCCTCATCGCTGACCCCAAGGAACAGCGCAAAAAACGCGCGGCACAGGGCAAGACGATGCGCAAGGGAAGCGGGGATCTACCCCTCCCGAACGACTCGTCGTCCTGAGGGCTTTCCCGCGCCGCCGTTAACGGGGACGGGACGGTGGCGGCGTTCCCGGCGGTTGGGGCTTGACGGTATCCCCAACATCCCGGTCATCGACCTCGACTCCCAGGGTACCCAGCATCCGCGAAATGACGCCTTTTTTCGGCGCGGAGCCCTCTGGCACCATGACCGCCTGATCCCTTTCGGTTCGGAAATCCCGCCATTCCCCTTGGGGAAGTCCCGTGAAGTCGTCTAGCTGATCATTCTTGAAAAGCAGCGAGATAACTTGCTGCCCTTGATCCTCGCCACGGTGTTTCAGGAGATAGATATAATCCCAGCGATCCGGATGAAAGACGTCCATGAGGAGGGGCGTTCCCAACGCCAGGCGGACTTGGGCCTTGGTCATCCCCGGATGAACCAGATCGAGCATTTCCTGAGTCACCACGTTGCCTTGCTGGATGTCCATGCGATAAATAAAAGGCATCCGCTCCAAGAGAGAAGGGTTGCGATCCTGGGGGCTGGGCGCGCTCGAACAACCGCCCAAGCACACTGCACCGCCAGTCAGAAAAATGAGAAACTTACCCACTGATGTCATCAAAAATTCCTGAAACATGAAAAAAATTGGCATTTTTATATAGAGGCCCAAAAGCAGTGTATACATTTGGCCCACCGTTCGCCATGAGCTGTGAGCCTGTCGAACAGTCGAAGGGGAACGTGGTTTTAAAGCACATGAACAGCAATTAAAAATTGGCGGGTGTCACACTGACGGGGCGGGTGACTCGCCCTGGCACCACCACCAGGGCGTAGGGACGCGGTTCGTAAACCACCCGGAAACCATGCCGCCGGGCCAGGGTTTCCAGGGCTTCGGGCCAGGGACGGTTACGAATATCGACGGCCACGGTTTGATCGAATAAGGGATCAGGCTGCACGATGATCGAGAAGTGACGGCAAGACACCTGCCACTCGGAACGGGAGTCACTCGCCGCTCCCTGTGATTTGAGGCGATCCTTGCAGCGAATTTTCGACAGATCCTCGCGGGCCTTTGCGCCGATTTGCGCCAACAGGGTGCGTAGGGTCATTGACTGGTAGTCGAGGGTCACATGATAGGCTTGGGGGACTTCGGGATAGGGATACCAGGCGGGTGGCCGCCCCTCATCGGCAGGCTCGTCCAGGGCGGCCTGGGCTGAGTGTGCCGCCTCCAGGGCGGCGATGCCGTCACACAGGGCCACAACCTCCTGGCGCTCTCCGATGCGGGCGAGTGACTGACCCAGACGCACACGGTTTTCCCGATCCGCCACGGTGCAGCTAGATTCGTCCATGTGGCGTTGCAGCCGTTCGCGGATTCGTTCCGCATAATCCTGGGCGATGCCGGGATCGGCAACGATCCGCGAACAGGACAGGGACGGCTGATTCGAGCGGCTGGCCTCCACGGTGGATGAAGTGGGCGAACGCAGATAGACGAAAAATTCCTTAAAACCGTCTTCCATCAGAGCCGCCAACCGGTAGGCCAGTTGACGGGCGGTCACCGGCTGGCCGCAACCTCCCCAAGTTACGCCCTGTTGTTTGGCCAATCGCCAGGTATCCCACAGCAGGGCACCGGAGCCGTTAACGCTGTTATAGGCATTGGTCAGGTTGGCAGCCCCCCTGATCTCGGCGGTCAGCGCCAGGATGAGACGATCCCGGAAGGCATCGACATCGACAGGGGCCAGGCAGGGTTCAGTGGCCAGAATGGCCTGGCGGCGGTTTGCCAGGTTCTGGTAGCGGGTGCGGCAGTCCCCGTCGGACATTTTCATCTTGACGCAGTCACGCTCAAGAGATGCCGACAGGATGGCGGGATCACCCAGAAAATCCGCGAGGAAGCAGACCTCCTGTGACTGAGGCGGTGGGGGCGGGGGGCTGCCCGCGCTGGCCGGTGAAAACCACAAGACTGGCAGCAGAGCGCCACCATGGCACAGACAATTAAACAGTCGAACAGACCAGGTCGGCATAAATGGAATCAACTCGTATCCGGATTGGCACAATTTCGGTAGATGGCTGATTTGATGACAGACATCAGGTTATTGTACGCGCTCTGGTTCCGGGTACGTCGGCCCGAGCGGCAGGGCTAACGCCATGCGATATTGATCCCAATCAAAATAGGGGCCCGGATCGGTCTTGCGGCCGGGGGCAATATGGCTATGACCGGTGATCCGTGAGGGTGTTATCCCTGGAAAGCGCCGCATGATGTCACCCGTGACCGCATTCAGAACTTGGTATTGCGCAGGCGTAAACGGCTCGTGGTCACTGCCTTCGAGTTCAATGCCCACGGAAAAATCATTGCAGTTGCAGCGACCCTCGAAGCTCGAACACCCGGCGTGCCAGGCCCGGTTTAGGAGCGAGACAAATTGCACCAGTCGGCCGTCACGCCGAATCAGAAGATGCGCGGAGACCCTGAGCGAGGCAATCGCGGTGAAATAAGGATGTGCCAAGGGATCCAGACGATTGAGAAACAGTGCCTCAATCCAGGGGCCACCGTATTCCCCCGGGGGCAAGCTAATATTGTGAATCACCAGGAGGTCGATCAGGACGCCCAGCGGCCGGGGATCCTGATTGAGAGACACAACCCGATGGGCATTGGTGAACCAGCCATCGGGTTCCAACGCCCAGTCCGCACCTGCGAGCCGTGTGAAGTCACCCACCAGCGGTGCTATGTTTTTCTCCGAGAACAGCATTATGCGGGTCTCAACTCAGACTAACCTTTTCCCATCGCGGCCTTGCCGAGATCCCACATCGGAAGGAAGATGCCAAGCGCCAGCACCAGTACGATCACGGCGACGATGCTGGTCAGAATCGGCTCGATCGCAGTGGCAAGCCTCTTGGTCTCGTATGCCACCTCACGCTCGTAGTACATCGCGACCTCCAGCAGCAATTCGTCGAGTGCGCCAGTTTCCTCGCCAACCGCGATCATTTGTAAGACCATCGGGGTAAAGATGCCGGTCGCCGTTGCCGCCCGGGTCAGGCTGTCGCCGCGCTGGATGCCATCGCACATCCCCAGTACCGATCCACCGATATACTGGTTGTCTACGGTCTTGGTAACGATCGTCAGAGCCTGGATCAGCGGCACACCAGACTTGTAGCAGAGGGCAAAGGATCGGGCAAAGCGGGCCAGCAGGGTCTTATGGACAATGCGCCCGACGATTGGCAGGCGCACGACCCGGTGATCCCACCAGGCGCTGCCGGCGGGGCTATGCAGGTAATGACGAATGCCCACGACGGTCAGGATCGTGGCACCCAGAATATAGGGCCAGTAAACCACAAAAAATCGTGAGGAGGCGATCAGGATCTGGGTCGGTAGCGGCAATTGGGCCTTGAAGCTCGCAAAGACGCTGGCAAAGGCCGGGATGACAAAAATATTGAGAATCACAACCGCTACCATGATGGTCACCATCACGATGGTGGGATAGCGCAGGGCGGCACGAACCTGATCCTGAATCTCCTTGTCGAGTTCCATGTACCGGGTCAACTGGAGCAGCGCGGTGCTGAGATGGCCCGTCTGTTCTCCAACCCGCACCAGGCTCACAAACAGGGGGGAAAAAACATGGGGGTGACGGGCCAGGGAACTGGCCAGGTCATAACCACTCTCCAGACCCGCGACGATGTCGGTGAGTGCATGCGCCATGGCCGGTTTGTCGTGGGTCTCTGCTAGGCCGCGGATGGCCTGAACGATGGGCACACCGGCCCGGGTCAGGGTGTGCATCTGGCGGCTAAACAGAATCAGATCGACCAGGGTTGGCTTGGGGGCGAAGAATTTCGCCACCCGGTTGGGCGTGGTGTTGGCTGCCAGAGCGGCGACAGGGACTTCCTCGATGTGGAGGGGAATCAGACCCTGAGCGACCAACTGGTTGGCGGCGGCATTGGCGTTGGCCACCTCGATCTGACCTGCGACGGCTTGGCCGCCCGATCCACGGGCCTTGTAATAATACTGTGGCATCAGGGGATCTCGCTGGTGGTCGAGGTCGAGGAGACGGGGGTATGGTAGGTCTCGCCGACCAGGCGAACCACCTCGTCGAGGCTGGTCATGCCAGCCAGGGCATAGTCCAGGGCACAGGCGGCCAGAGACCGAAATCCTTGGGCCTTGGCGGCATGCGAGAATCCGGCCTGATCGTTGCGGCGCAGGGTATCGCCGAGGGTCTCGTCGATTTCCAGAAGTTCAAATACCCCGATTCGTCCTTTGTAACCCGTGTTGTTGCACAGATGGCAACCGTTACCCTTGCGAAAGGGTTTGTCGAGATGCCCGGCGGCAAACCCGTTCAACCACACACGGGTTTGCTCGGTGAGTGGAGCTGGCCGGGTGCAGTTGTCGCAGAGTCGGCGAATCAGTCTCTGGGCCAGCACCGCGTTGAGCGAGGCGGCGACCAGAAAGCCATCGGCCCCCATGTCGAGGAGGCGCATGGCGGTACTCACCGCGTCGTTGGTGTGGAGGGTGGATAACACGAAGTGACCCGTCATGGCGGCCCGCAGCCCCATCTCGGCGGTTTCCTGATCGCGCATCTCGCCGACCAGTAGTACATCTGGATCCTGGCGTAGCGCAGAACGCAGGATGTTGGCAAAGGTCAGACCGATTTTAGGGTTGATCTGAACCTGATTGACCCGGGGGAGGCGATACTCGACCGGATCCTCGGCGGTAATGATCTTACGCTCCGGGGTATTGAGTTCCTGCAAGGCACCGTAGATGGTCGTAGTCTTGCCGCTGCCGGTCGGGCCGGTGACCAGTACCATGCCGTGAGGCCTCTGGACGTGGGCACGAAAGCGCTTGAGAAGATCCGGCGGCATGCCAACACTATCGAGATCGAGGGCACCACTGGAGACATCCAGGAGGCGCATGACCACCGATTCCCCATACTGAATCGGCAGGGTGGAGATACGAACATCAATGCCCCGGTGGGAAACCTTCATGTGAAAGCGGCCGTCCTGGGGCAGGCGCTTCTCGGAGATGTCGAGCCCGGCCACCAGCTTGAGGCGCGACACGACGGCTGCGGCGATGCGCTTTTCGTTCATCACCTGCTCCTTCAGAAAACCGTCAATTCTCAGCCGGATGCGTAGATCGTTTTCCCCTGGTTCGATGTGAATGTCTGAGGCATGGGCACGGGTGGCGTCCTCAAACAGGGTTTTCAGAAGGCGTACGACCGGGGCGTTGGTCTGGCCGTCGGCCTCACCCAAGAAGTGGCTGTCGTTGTGGGTTTCGGCCAGTTCCTCGCCCAACTCTTGGGCTATGTTGCTGATTTCCGTATTTTTGCGATATAGGGTATCGATGCTGGCCAGCAGGTCGCTCTCCCGCACTACAGCCGGTTGGATAGGCCGACACAGGAGGCGAGCCATTTCGTCGAGAGCAAAGAGGTCGCTGGGATCGACCATGCCGACCAAGGCGCTGCCATCGGGGGTATGGGAGAGAACCAAGGCTCGGAACCGGCGCGCCTGGGTCTCGGACAACGTTTGGGCAATGTCACGGTCGACCCGAAACTGGCAAAGATCGATGTAAGACAAGCCGAATTGCTGAGAAAGAAAGTCAAGCAACTGCTGTTCGGTGATGATCTGCTTGCGGATCAACACCTGACCGAACTTGCGGCCGCTGGTTTTTTGCTCGGCGAGGGTGGCGATCAGTTGTTCTGGGGTGATGATGCCTTTTTTAACCAGCAGGTCGCCAATGTGGATTTTTTTGGGTGGCGCGGACATGTTCTCAGGCTCAGCGGTAGTGACAGTACAAAATTACTGAAACCAGTCCGACGGACTGGTTTGGCGAGACGTAGCCGGCTGGCGTGGTATCCCCCCAACGGGTTTGTTGGCCTGGCGCGGGGGTGAAACGGCACCCAGCCGACTGGCCAGGAAGCGTTGCAGGGTCACGTCCAGTTCCGGTAGTGCCGCCGCCCGGCGCCAGGCTTCCTGGGCTGCCTGGGTCTGACCTTGGGTTTCCAGGTTCAGGCCCAAGCCGACCCACCAAGTGCCACGTCCAGGCTCGTGAATCAGGGCTTGACGGTAGCTCTCGACCGCTTCCGCCGGACGTTCGAGCCGGGTCTCCACGGCCGCCCGCAGCCCCCAATAACCCGCCTTGGCAGTGCTTGTCTCGGCTATTTTGAGTACTGCCAGGGCTTCGGTCTCTCGTCCGCGATCCACCAGAAGATGGGCATAGGGTATCGCGAAGGCGATCTGACCGGGCGACTGAGTGAGGCCGGCCTGCAATAGTAGGAGGGCCTCATCGGTACGGCCATCGGCAATTAGCCGCGAGACCAATGCACTTCGCGCCTCGTGATGAGCGGGTGTAGCGGTCAGCAAGGCACGAAGCGACGACTCGGTGCCCGGGAGGTCTTTTTGCCGCAGGGCGAGGCCTGTTCGATGGGAGGTATCCGGTGGGGGTAGCAGCGTCGCTTTGCCCGGGCCTTTTTTTTCGACTTTAGCCATTTTCCCGACGTTCTCGCCCTTCTCCATTGCCGCTGGCGTGGACAAGGGGGGTCTGGCCGCTCCCTTCCGGGGTGGCGGCGTGGGAGGGAAGTCCGCTGGGCGGTCGATCTCCAATTGCACGACATCAATCTGCTCGTTTGCTGCCAGATGGACACTGGCCGGAGTGTCCAGCAGGAGTCGCAAGGTCAATGGCTGGCCTTCGGCTTCCATGGCCTCCAGGCTGCGCAGCGGTCTGTGGGCTGCCCCGGGGCTCGGCAGCGGCCCTCCCAGGCGGGTATCGGGCAGCACCAGACGAACCAAAGAGCCCTCGACCCAGAGTTGCGCCGCCACGGGACGTGATAGCGTCAGCAATACCCGCAGCCCGGCCTGAGATGGGAGGATATCAACGAATAACAAGCGGGCTGGAGAGACCGTCGTGTGGGGCAGCGATTCCAGTAGCCTGGCCTCTGCGATCACCACCGGCGGTGGGGCAGGTGGCGGCGTCGCAATAGCAGGGAGTAACGGACTGACTGGTGGCGTTGTCGCAATAGCAGGGGGTAACGGAACGGCTGGTGGCAGTGTCGCAAGAGCAAGGGGCGACGGACTCGCTGGTGGCGGGGCCGAAAACGATGGCCATAGCCAGGCGGTAGCAGCCAGCACGCCTACCAGCAAGCCCCCCAAAATCGTGGCGATCCATCGCCAGCGCCGCGCCCTGTTGTGTTCAGCCGCGATGCTCAGGCTGACCAGCGGCACATGGCGTTCCGGATTTTGGTCGAGACGCCGGTTGGCCATGTTCGCGACCTTGACATGGCCTTGATGGGTGTGCGGAGCCGAGACCATGTTGGCCAAGGCATCCCCTTCATTAAAACACCTGTCAGCGGTGTTCACCGCCTTGACCACTTTGACATTGTCCTGAGAGATATGCGCAGCCGAGACCATGTTGGCCAAGGCATCCCCTTCATTGAAGCACCTGTCAGCGGTGTTCACCGCCTTGATATTGCCCCGCTGGGTGTGCGGAACCGAGACCATGTTGGCCAAGGCATCCCTCTCGTCGGCCATCGGATGTGCGGGGTTGTCTGCCATGGGGGGTGGCACCCTGCTTCTCACCGCCTCCCCCTTTTGGGTATCGGTGGCCGGTACGTTGGGATCCAACTCGTTCATGAGCGCCGGGAAGATGAGCTGGGCATCGACGTTTTTCATGTCGTTGGCCACCAGATTAAACCGCCGCGATTGGGCACTGAGATCCATGCCGGTGATGTAGAAAATATTGACCACATCAGACATTGTCGGAAACTTCCCTGGGCTTATGACAAATTTTTGACGCGAATAGGACTGAGTTTATCTTAAAGCTATCAAGTCTCATGCCAATGTTGTACCCATGAATGTCAGGTACATCAGGGCAATTCAGGGTGTTTCGCGAAGCTCTCGAATCCGCTGGGCAGTATCCTGGAGATCCGTGCCCCAAACCTGGGTACCATCGACCACCTGGGGCCGCAGTAAGATCGCCAGCTCGGTCTTGCTGGAAGTCTGCTTCTGGTTACGGAAGGCGGCACCGATAATGGGCAGATCGCCGAAAACCGGCACCGACTGGGTATCGTTGCTGGTGTCGGTGCGGATCAGTCCACCGATCACCACGATCTGCCCGCTTTGGGCACGGACGATACTATCCGCCTCGCGGGTAGTCGTGTAGGCCAGAGGTAACACCTGTTGCTGGCCAAAAACCATCAGGGATTTCACCTGCTCCCGGGTCTTCACGACGGTGGGGTGAATATGCAGTGTGATCATGCCGTCGCGACCGACTTGGGGCGTTACATCCAGGGCGACCCCGGAAAAAAAGGGGGTTAGCTCGATATTCGCGGTGTTCTGGCTGGAGGTGTTGCCCGTATTCTGGGTGTTGCTGATGTTGGTGACGAAATACTCTTCCGACCCAACCTTGATGATGGCTCGCTGGTTATTGATCGTGGAGACTCGGGGACTGGACAGTGTGTGGACATCGCCCTGGGTCTTGAGCAATTCAATGAAGGTGGCAAAATCGCCAAATCGCAGTAGGGCCGAGAACATGCCGCCGAAGGGGCTGTTGGCCAAGCCATAGGTTCGCAAGAATTGGCCAGTGGTGGTGTCCACTTGGGGGTAGCCCTGGCTGTTGGTGATCGCCTGACCAAACGGGGTGTAGGTCTTGGACAGGGGGTCTGTCAGGTCAACCAGCCGTCCATTGGGTGTCGAGCCCACGACGTTCTGCTGGCCATTGCTGCCCTTGATGAGCTGCGACCACTGGATGCCGGACTGATGCCCCTGATCCAGCGTCACTTCGACGATCTTGGCCTCCAGAATGACCTCGCGGCCCGAGGCTTCATCGGTCTCCCGCAAAAACTGCTCGACCTCCCGCAATTCCACTGGCATGGCCCGAACCACCACCACGCCTGTATGGGGATTGACCGACACCGACCGGGTGTTGGTTTCGTCGTGGCTGCCATTAGCACCCGTTTTGCTACCGCTACCAATGATGCCCTCGATGGACTGTTTGAGTTCCACCCAAAAGGCGTTTTTCTCGTCGGGTTTGGTCTCCATTTTCGAGCCCTCGCCAGCCGCGCCGCCAGAAGCGGCGGCATTGCTTCCAGTGCTTCCCGGGCTGGCTGAGATCCCAGGACGGCCAGCCCGGATCAAGGTCTCGGACTGGCCAGCCCGCACCAGGTTGAGATGGCTGACCTGAAACACCCGCGAACGTAGCCGGGCTGGCAGGATCTGAAACCCCGTGGGGGTTCGGAGGTAGTCGTAACTATATAAATCGCGTACCAGATCCAGCACCTCGGGGACGGTAACCTGGCGAACCTTGAGGGTAATATTGCCCTTGACGTCCGGGTGAACCGCGATGTTGTAGGGGGTGTTTTCCACCAGGGCCAGAAAGAAATCGGCAGCCGGGAGCCCTTGCACCGAGACATCGAAACGCATATCACCAAGTCCCGTCGCAGAATGACCGGATAGGGGCATTTGCAAGGGCGGCAGTAAGGCCTCCCGCAGGCCCTTGGGTGACTCTTGCAAGGGCGGCAGCAAGGCCGCCCGCAGGCTCTCGGAGGACACCCGGGCTGAGAGGGGGTTCGCAGGTTCGGCGGTCTGTTCCACCGCCTCGGCGCTCTGTTGGTCGCGAACCTCGGGTGGCGTACAGCCGACGGTCAGGCCCATCAGCACCATGCCTACTGTCATCCATCCGCCCATCCACCAGCCTAAGTCAATCAAGTTCATCTCTCATCATGGCCTGGTTTCTTCCTTTATCAGGGGCCGCACGGAAGCGTTGGGTAGCTTGAGCAACAGGCGTGCCTCGCCGAAACGCAGCAATACTTGGCCAGCGAGGATCTCGGTCACCTCGAATTGACCGAGTCGCATCCCTTCACTCACCACCTGGCCGTCAATCACCGCGAGTCGCCGCTCTGGGCCAGTCAGCGTCGATTGCAGATGCAAAGGCGTGGGTGCCGCCGGTACGGACTCATGGGTTTTCTCTGGCGTGGCGAAAACCGGTCGTGTGGGGTCGGCGAGTGCCTCGTTGTCTGCCAGTGTCTCCTGGCACAGAGTCAGTACCCCCAAGCCGCCTAGTATCATCCTGCGGGTCGAACGCCATCGGTACGGACGATAACACTTGTCAGACACCAATCCACCCCTCGCGCAAACTTAACGTCGAGAGCCTAACGCGAATCACGGCCTTGGGATATTTTTCCACATGATAGTCCAGGCTCTCCCAATACAGCCGGTCGGGGATAGCCTCGACGGCGTCGAGAAATCGCAAGGCGGTGATGAAGTCGCCGCGTAGCGACAGCACCAGGGTGTGGCGGTAAAGCGAGAGCGGCTCCGGTATGCCTTTTGCGTCGGCCTTGGCCTCTTTCGGGTTTGAGGCGGGCATCAGGGGGATACGTTGCAGGGGTTCATCCTCCAGACTAATCAGCTCAAGACCCTGGTAGCTAGTCAAGAGACGCCGCAAAATCCCGGTCATGGTTCGTGGACTGACCAAGTGCTGGGATAACTGCTGGATCTGGCCGCGCAAATCCGAGGTCTGTTGGTCGAGCAGCAAACGCCGCTGCCGTTGCGACTGATCGGGATCACGGGAGCGCAGCGCCGCCATCTCCAGCATCTGGCGGTTGGTTTCGGTGATGTTTTGGCGGATGTCCTCAATTTGTTGCCGGACAACCTTGTGTTCGGCATCCATGGGATCTAGCAGGAAGAAATTGGACAGCGCATAGGTGACTGCCACCACTGCCAGCATCACAGTCATTCGCTCGCGCCGCGACAAGGCGTCAACCCGGACGGCCAAGGCGCGATAAGGTTCCATCAATTTATTCAAATTCATGGAGTTACTGATTCAATCGTCCCTTGGCGGGAACCGAGGCCGTGGTACGATTGGACAGGGTAAATTCGACCCAGTGGCTGCCATCGGTGGGGCGGGTCAGACTCATGTGATCAAACTCCAGATTGGCAAAGGCGGGAGCCTGACCCAGCGCCTGGACGAAGGTGGGTACCCGATCCGCAGCCAGGGCATTGCCCTTGAAGGTAAACTGACGCCCGCCCTGGAGGATCTGAAAATGGGTCAGCCACAGGCCCTCGGGGGTCTGTTGAGCAAGCGCCCTGAGAAAGCTGCCAAAACCCTCGGGGTTTCCGATGTCCTGACCTTCCAGGCGAGCCTTGAGTGTCGGCAAATAGGACAGATCCTGTTCCAAGCGTTGAATATCCGCCGCCAAGGCCGGATCCGGTTCTTTTTTGGGCAGGTTTTGGGTAAGGCGAGACATTTCCTGAGAAAGCCGGTTTTGGTTGGCCTGAAGTTCCAAAAACGAGGCCTTGTAGTGCCACAGTGCCTGCCACTTGATCGCCCAGAGGATCATTAATAGCACAGAGATCAACCCCACCACCAGAAGCATTCCGGAAACCCCGAGTATCTCGAATGGCTTTTTAGGCGGAGGACGGTAGAGATTGATGTGCTGCATTATTTCCCCTGACCAGGCATTTTGGACTCGCGATCCAGGCAACGGGCTGCGGCACCAATGGCAAATAGACAGAGATTCTGCTGTTCGGGATCGAAAGCCGCCGCGCCCTTGAAAATCTCTCCAAGCTCCAGAGTCAGGACATTGACGTTCAGGTTGGCGCGGAAATAGCGCTCGAAAATCGGCGCTCGGCGTGTACTCGGCGGTAGGATCAGTGTCGCCAAGGGTAGCTGGAAATGGCTGTCATGGTAATCAAGCAGGCGTTGTACCTCCAGTACGAGCTGATCCAGGGTAGCAATCGCAGCATCGCCGTAGTCTTCCCCACCAGGAATGCGCTGGCGAAGACTACTCTCACCCATCTTGATGCTTCGAGTCACCACCAGCTCACCCTGATGAGAGACCATCAGAAACCCCTCTTCCCAGGAAAAACCGATGAGTGCCACACCTTCGCGGTCTTGGGGGAACAAACTGGCGAGATTTCTTAGCGCGGTCTCGCGAATATCAATGGCCACCAGTTTGAGACCGGCTTTTTGAATCAGTTGAGCACGTTTGGCCACCTGGCCCCGCCGCGCCACCACTACGAGCAGTTGGCGGTTGGATTGTTGTACCGGGGGTTCCAGGTAATCGAGCATCTGGTGGCTAGATTCTTGTGCCGGTAGTTCCAGGTAATCCGTGACCGCCTCTTCCACGGGAAAATCCAGGATCTCGCAGACCTGCCAGCGCAGAGCCTCACGCAGCTCGTCTTCCGCCAGGCCGGGATGAGTGATCGGAATGACCTGGTAGGTTGATCCCTCCAGACAACCAACACAGGGCTGGCCTTTTAGTCCATGACGTCTGACCAGTTCGGTCAAGACCGATTCCCATGCGGGAGGTTTACAGAATTGAAAATCGGCCAGAGTCAGGGATGGCCGGCTTTTATCAACTGTAATCCGCGCCACCGCCAGTCCCTGCGAGGAAAATTTAACCCCTACCAGGCTCCTGGAGGTGTGGCCGCGTCTAGTCCAGCCTGCAAAATCACGAAAGGGGTTCAAGCAATTCAACGTATCATGTGAGGTGATGATTTTTAGCACAGACTGGACAGACGTGCTGGCCTTCCGGCGTTAGCACCCAGCCATGACATATGGCTTCTTGATCCGTACCCTCAAACCAACCGCGCCCGTCACTGATGCGGCGGCCATTCCGACCGTTCCGGTCGGGGTCGCGCCGTGCCTCGACATGGTGCCACCCGGTCAGGTTGCAAATATCGCAGAACATAAAACAATGGCGCGCCATCAAAACCTCCAGAAAAGCTCGGCCTGCATTATAGTGATTTTTGGCAGGCCACCAGCGTAAAGTCGCGCTTACGCTGGTGGCCCATCGACCAACTGCTTGCCATCAAGCGCTCGGCCTCGGAATCCGAGTATGCTTCACCGCTGTCGATCATCAATGATTTCATCGACAAGGAACTCACCCGCCTGGAGGCTGTGTTGCCGCCTAAGCCGGGTGATACGGATTTCACCGTGCTGGATCGGATATTGATGAATACCGTGATTTATCAATTTGGTGTAACCCAATCTATAATTTGGAATTCCCCAAGTTTCTTCGAGCGATA
>JBAXSA010000021.1:0-18401 GCA_037130945.1 Pseudomonadota bacterium
GTTTCATGAGCTCAGTCCCAGCGCGCAGCTCATCTCGCTCGGCCTAGCGTCGGGAGACGGCCAGGAGTATTCCCTCGGGCCGTCCGGCGTGGCCACCATGGCGACGTACTCGATTCGAGAAGCTAAGACACCGTGCTAGCTAGCGGACCGCCTCGCTGCGGCCCGATCCAGCAGTCCCTGCACCATGGCGTCGCCCTCACGCTCGACAACTAGCTCACGCAGCTTTGAGACCACCACAGTTCTGCCTCCCGAATCGCCGTAAGACAGCTGCTGCCAATCACTAGCGGCGATCAACGGTGAGCTTGCCACCGCCACAAACGCTGCATCGTCAGTCAGCGGGAGGTAGGAGTCGATACGCAATCCTATGAAGATGCCCTGCACAACACGCTGCGGCAGGCGCCGGATGTCATCCTGATCGGCGAGATCCGCAGCCGCGAGGTCATGGAACACGCCTTGGCCTTTGCCGAGACCGGTCACCTCTGTGTCTCGACGCTACACGCCAACAACGCCAACCAGGCTCTCGACCGGATCGTCAATTTCTTTCCCGAGGAGCGCCACAAACAGCTCTTCATGGACATCTCCATGAATCTGCGCGGCATTATTTCCCAACGCCTGATTCCCACCCTGGCCGGCAAGCGTGCCGCAGCCATCGAGATCTTGCTCAATACCCCGCGTGTGGCCGATCTCGTCAAGGCGGGCAAGATCGACGCCATCAAGGAGGTCATGGAAAAATCCGAGGCTGGTGGGATGCAAACCTTCGATTCAGCGCTTTTTCATCTGGTCATCACGGGTCAGATCGATGTCGAGGAGGCTGTGAAGAATGCCGACTCAAAAAACAATCTGCGGTTGCGCATCTCGCTCGCCCTGGGCAAGGGAGAACCGGCAACCGCTCCCCCACCGCCCCCGGAGCCCCCTGCTGTGGCATCCTCATCACCGGGTAGTCCCTCCCCTGCGGCCCCCGCTGTGTCACCGGTGCCCGCCGCCAAACCGGCCCCGGCGGCGGGGATGGATTTTGGCGGATTGTCCCTGGCACCTCTGGAAGAAAAAAAGAAGGAAGACAGCAAGAAACCTGCGTAGCCAGGGGGGAGAAAAAGCAGGCAATCTATAGAATTCACGGTACGGAGTTAAGAATATGGCTTTATTTCAACGGTTCCTGGAGCGCTTGGGTTTGCGTACTTCGCCACCCGTCCCCAAGGTGACTCCCAAACAGCCACTCCGCCGCGCACGCCACATCCCGGCCACCGAGGCCGTCCCGATGGCACCCTCTTCCAAGCCCAATATCGCTCCGGTACCTGAACCGTCGATTGAAAAACCCGCACTTGCGCTTCCTGCGGGTGAATCCCTGCCTGCCCCATCCGCCGATTTGTCCAGTTCCGATACCACCTTTCTGGCCGAACCATTGCTGCACGGCTTTCCCGGCCCGGCCCACGCGGAAACGGTTTTGATCTCTGGCCGTTCGGCCCGATCCTTAAAATTGATCCTTCAGGACATCGAAAAATTGGCGTCATGGCCCGGGATTTCCAATCGGGTGGAACTGGAAAAGGTCTTGCACGAATGCCGGGCCACCTATCCACAGGCCGAAAAAGACCTTGAGGAACATCTGCAGCGCGGCAAGGATAATGGCCTGCTGTTGAATGCCCTCTATGAGCTTGGACAGAGCCACGGATCCGACAGCGACAAGGTTCGAGAGGCCATCACACAGATGAAAGGCGGCCGCCCGGATCTTCTCTATGAGGCCAAAAAACGCCTGGAGAGCGCGGATTTGATCCGGCGGAAAAGGCTTGAAATCGAACAACTCCAGCGTTCTGGCGACCCGATCAGCCAGGTCAAGCCCCATCCCTACCGCACCATGGCCCTGCGTGCGCCGCCCCCCTGTCCTCAGTCGGCCAATGCCGTCGCGCTGCATCCTCAGGATATTCGTGGCCTGTCTCCCAGCCTCCACTGGCTGCTGCTGATTGAGGAAGTCAGCATGGTTTTCAATGAATCCGCCCTGATGCCGAGCCAGCCAGCGTGGGTGCCGGGCCGTTTTGTGGGTCTGTTGCTGCCGGAGAAAACGCACTCTCTGGCCCCCTTTCCTATGGGGTGGCAGGCGATGGAACAGTCTAGCCTCACTGGCCTCGATCATGTCATTCAGACCCTTCTCGATGCGCCAGTGGGTGTAATTGGCTTTGCCGCCCAGCCATCGCCACTGTCCTGGGGAGACCGCTGGAGCTTTGGCGTGTTGAGGCTCATCGAATGCGTGATGCGAATGATGCCCCTCAATACTCCCGCCCAGTTACGGGTGCAGATGGGACGGCTCGGCACCTTCAAGCAAACCGCAGAATGGCAAGCCGTGGCCCAAAATGCCCTGCTGCATCTGGCCGAGATCTATCCCGGACGCGCCCGGCGAATTAGCTGTCACGTCGAGGTTGTCCGCAAGGAGGAATCCCCCTATAACGGCTATGTGGATGCGCTGGCCTTTATCTGGGCCAGTAGCGATCCGCATGCGCGGGAATGTCTCGCCCGCAGTGAGTTGCTAGGCCATTGTTTACTGCTGGGGGACATCGAAGTACTCTTCAGAACCTGGGAACGGCTGGATCTTGGCCAGGCGCTGGAAAATAAAGATTGGGCTCTACTCCTGTCTCAGCCCGAAACCGCTCAACCCGCCAGCCTGGTCGCCACCCTGCTCGAACGCCAGGGGCAGGCCGCTCAGGCCGACGCCACCCTATGGCAACGCTATCTGGACGAATCCCTGGATCACGTCCAGAACCGTGCCATCGACTTTGATGGCCTGAGCGGCCAGGTGGCCTGGTTGGAGGCCTGGCTGCCGCCCGGTCAAACCCTGCCACCCGCCCTGAGACTATTGTCTCTGACCAACCGCCTGGCGCGCCTCAATCGCCCGATAGGATCCCTTGAACTACCCTGGCTGGATGAACTCCGCACGCTGGGTGATCGGTTACTGGACGAAAATGCCCCTCTGGTCTACCAGGCCTACATGAACCTGGCTACCCACGCCACGGATCGTTACGATTTTGATCTCGCCAGCCTCGTTCTGGAGCGCTGGCAGACCCTGCCCAAAGCCGTGCTGGGGCTCTGCAACTGGGCGCGGATGCAGTCGAATCTGGGGCGGCAAGCGGCATTTCGTGGGGATATGAGTACCGCCGTGACCTGCTTCGATCAGGCCATCGCCGCCTTCGGGCAACTGTCCAACCCGCAAGAAGGCCGGCATGAGGCCCGTCAAACACGCATTTACCGAGCCATGGCCCTCACGGATGAATTCCTGCGTGATGCCGGGATGGTTCGCGGCGTGGTGGCGGAAACCATCGGCCGATCCATCCCGGAGGCGATTGCACAATGCACCCACCCGGATGGCATGGCAGATCCGGCCCTTCATCACTTGCTGCTACGTTGGCTGGTTCACCGCCCCCAAGCCGAGGCGATCAGCGCCTATCTGGCCCAGCGCCACCCATGGCCGGTGGGGGATGGGCCGATCTGGATCCTGATTCACCTCTATCGGGGTTTTCTGCTGTGGCCCACCGATCCCCTGGCGGCCCGGGCCTCGGCTATGTCAGGCTTTCATCTGGCCCTGTCGTCAGCCGGGCAAACACCCATCACGCGGCTGCAAGGCACCTGTTGCCGAGCCGTGGCGATTGCTTGGGGCGAGGCATCCTGGCCTACCCACCAGGCGATGTTGGCGAATCTGGAAATCGCCATGCCGCACGCCCGTGACCGGCTGGCGTCTCTTCAACACTTTCTACAAACGCCCGGAGATCCCTTGAAACTGCTGCGAATCGTGTTGCCGTTCAGCCTGCGCTGACGGGCACCCTCTCCCCAAGTCCTTGGGCTATACTGCGCACATTGACTTTGTACGGATTTTGTACGGATTTTTACGCCATGGCTGAACCTGAAACAACCAGCATCCGGCCTCGCGGTCTGGTGGTGTATCTACTGCCAAACCTGTTGACAACCGCCGCGCTCTTTGCCGGTTTTTACGCCATTTTGGCGGCCATTCGCGGCAGTTTTAGCGATGCTTCAATTGCCATCTTTGTCGCCATGGTGCTGGATGGCCTGGATGGCCGGGTGGCTCGTCTCACTCATACCCAAAGCGCCTTCGGAGCGGAATACGATAGCCTGTCAGACATGGTGGCCTTTGGATTGGCTCCGTCTCTGGTGATGTTCCTGTGGGCTCTGTCCGACCTGGGCCGGGTGGGCTGGTTCGCGGCCTTTGTCTACACCGCTGCTACGGCACTCCGGCTGGCTCGATTCAACGTCCAGATCGCGGTGGTTGACAAACGGTATTTTCAGGGGCTACCCAGTCCCTCTGCAGCGGCGATTCCGGCTAGCGCGGTCTGGCTAGGCAGCCATTACGGCCTGGCTGGCCCGGATCTGGCCTGGCCAGCCGCGATCCTGACGGTCGTGGTGGGGCTTCTGATGGTCAGCAACTTCCGCTATTTCAGCTTCAAGGATCTGGCCTGGCACGACCGGGTACCCTTTCTGGTGGCGGTGGCCATCATGCTGGGATTTGCCGTGACCTTTCTTTATCCCGCCCCGGTGCTGTTTTCGCTGTTTCTAGTCTATGCCGTATCCGGCCCCGCCATCACATGGAACCAGCGCCGGCGTAAGCGGGAACGGCGGCCACCCTCCCATCGGCTGCCCCTGCCACCCGATTTGAATCGCTAATCCGGATCACCCTAGTGATTGCGAGAGACGGCAAACTCCGCAACCGCCACCAGGGCACTGCGATAGGGGGTATCGGACAGGGCCGCGAGGGCAGACATGGCAAGACGCGACTCACGTTGTGCCATGGCCAGGGTATAGGCAATCCCATCCGTCTCATCGATGATGGCTAGCACCTCGCCGATGCCTTCCCGCCCACCAGTCTCTATCACCTCCCGCAACAGAGCCTGTTGCGCCGGGGTGCCGGTTTGCAGGGCATGGATCAGGGGCAGGGTAGGTTTTCCCTCGGCCAGGTCGTCGCCGATGTTTTTGCCGAGTTGTTCGGTGGAGGCGCTGTAATCCAGCGCATCGTCGACCATCTGAAAGGCCTTGCCGAGATGATCACCATAGGCCGCCAGAGCGGCTTCGGTGGCGGCGGGTTCCCCGGCGATCACGGCACCCAGGCGCGTTCCGGCCTCGAACAGGGTGGCGGTTTTACGCTGAATGACATCCAGGTAACCGGCCTCATTGGCCTCCGGATTCCGGCAGTTGATGAGTTGCAGCACCTCGCCCTCGGCGATGCGATTGGTGGCCTGGGCGAGAATTTCCATCACCCGCAAGCTGCCGGTCTCCACCATCATCTCGAAGGCCCGCGAGTACAAAAAATCCCCGACCAGGACACTCGCCTCATTGCCCCAGAGGGCATTGGCGGTTTCGCGGTTGCGGCGGAGTTCCGAACCATCCACCACATCGTCATGCAGCAGCGTGGCGGTGTGAATGAACTCGATAACGGCGGCCAAACCTATGTGGTGAGTGCCTTGATAGCCGCAGGCCTGGGCTGCCAAAACCACCAGCAGGGGCCGCAGGCGTTTGCCACCGCCACTGACAATGTAGTGCCCCACCTGGTTAATCAGTGCGACATCCGAGGTCAGACGGGCAATAATCGTGCGATCCACGGCCTGCATTTCGCGTGCGACCAGCGCACGAACCGCCAGAATGTCCACGCTTCTTCTATCCGCCGAGCTTGCGACGCAGCAAATCGTTGAGCTGACCCGGATGGGCCTTGCCTCGGCTGGCCTTCATCACCTCGCCGACGAAAAATCCCAGGAGCTTGTCCTTGCCCGCCCGGAACTGCGCTATCTGATCGGGATGACGCGCCATGATCTGATCGACCAACGTCTCCAGGGCATCCTGATCGGTGATCTGGGTCAGACCTTGGGCCTGAATAACCTCATCGGCATTCCCGGTGCCCTGCCAGAGAGCCTCGAAAACCTGTTTGGCGAGCTTGCCAGACAGGGTGCCATCCTGGATGCGCCGCAATAAACCCGCCAGGCGACCGGCGGTGACGGGACAATCCTGAATATCTCGTCCTTCTCGGTTGAGGGCCGCAGCCAGTTCACCCATCACCCAGTTGGCAGCTAGCTTGGCATTGCCACAGCCATCGCTGACAGCCTCGAAATAATCGGCGGATTCGCGGCTTGCCGTCAGCACCTCAGCATCGTAGAGGCTCAAACCGTAGATCGACTGAAAACGGGCACGCCGGGCATCGGGGAGTTCCGGCAGGGTGGCCCGGCAAGCCTCCAGGAAGGCCTCGTCGATCACCACCGGCAGGAGATCCGGATCGGGAAAGTAGCGGTAATCGTTGGCCTCTTCCTTGGTTCGCATCGAACGGGTTTCGTCGCGGTCGGCATCATAGAGGCGGGTTTCCTGGACAATCGCATGACCCGCCTCGAGCCGGTCGATCTGGCGTTCAATCTCGATTCCCAGCGCACGCTCCAGAAACCGGAAGGAATTGAGGTTTTTTAATTCGGCGCGGGTTCCCAGCCGAGACTCGCCATGACGGCGAATCGAGATGTTGGCGTCCATGCGAAAAGAACCTTCCTGCAGGTTGCCGTCGCAGATGCCGAGATAACGTACGATCTGGTGGATCTTCCGGGCGTACTGCACGGCCTCGCGGGGCGAGCGCAGATCCGGATCGGAGACAATCTCCAGGAGCGGGGTGCCGGCCCGGTTGAGGTCAATGCCTGTCAGGCCGTGAAAATCCTCGTGTAAAGACTTGCCGGCGTCCTCTTCCAGGTGAGCGCGGGTGACGCCAATCATTTTGAGGATGCCGTTTTCGAGCCCAATCTCGATCTGTCCCCGGCCAACGATGGGATGCTCGTACTGGCTGATCTGGTAGCCCTTGGGAAGATCGGGATAAAAATAATTCTTGCGGGCAAACACCGAACGTGAGGCTACCGAGGCCCCAATCGCCACCCCAAACCGAACCGCCATCCGCACGGCCTCGGCGTTCAACACCGGCAACACCCCGGGCAGACCCAGATCCACGGCACAGGCCTGGGTGTTAGGGGCCGCCCCAAAGGCGGTGGCGGCACCGGAGAAGATCTTGGAGCGAGTCGCCAGCTGGACATGAATCTCCAGGCCAATCACGGTTTCCCAACTCATCTCAGATCCCCCCGTCCCATGCCAAAGCCGGCCGGTGCCTGCCGGTGCCAATCCGTGGCCTGTTGCAGGCGATGGGCTACCTGTAGCAGGCGCGCCTCGTCGAAATAATTGCCGATCATTTGCAGTCCCACCGGCAGCCCATCGGCCAGTGCCACGGGCATGGAGAGGGCCGGCACTCCGGCAAGATTGACGGCAATGGTGTAGATGTCGGACAAATACATGGTCACCGGATCCGCCGTTCGTTCGCCCAGACGAAAGGCGGGTGTTGGCGAGGTGGGCCCAAGGATGACATCCACGGATTCAAAGGCGCGGCGAAAATCCTCGGCGATCAGGCGGCGCAACCGTTGGGCTTTGAGATAATAGGCATCGTAATACCCCGTGGATAACACATAGGTGCCGATCATGATGCGGCGTTTGACCTCGCTACCAAAGCCTTCGGATCGGGAACGCCGGTAAAGATCGAGCAGATCGGCGGGCTGGTCACACCGGTGGCCAAACCGAACTCCGTCAAAACGCGCCAGATTCGAGGAACACTCGGCCGGTGCCAACACATAATAGGTGGGAACCGCCAAACCGGTATTCGGCAGGGAGAGGGGACAGATCCGCGCCCCCAGGCGTTTTAGCTCATCGACCGCGACTTCGATGGACGCCGCCACGCGGGGGTCCAATCCGTCACCAAAAAATTCTTCCGGAAGGCCCAGCCGCAATCCCGTCAGGGCCTGGTCAAACCCCGCACGATAATCCGGCACCGGCTGGTCGACACTGGTGGAATCCCGGGGATCAAATCCCGCCATGATCTGGAGCAGGAGCGCCGCATCTTCAGCACTCCGCGCCAGGGGGCCGCCCTGGTCGAGGCTCGAGGCAAAGGCGATCATGCCGTAGCGGGAAACCCGTCCGTAGGTGGGTTTTAGGCCGGTCAGACCGCATAGCGCCGCAGGCTGACGGATTGATCCGCCGGTGTCGGTGGCCGTGGCGGCCACCGCCAGACCCGCAGCGACCGCCGCCGCCGACCCCCCCGAGGAACCGCCGGGCACCCGTTCCCGATCCCAGGGGTTGCGTACCGGGCCGTAGTAGCTGGTTTCATTGGAAGAACCCATGGCGAATTCATCCATGTTGGTCTTGCCAAGCATCACCGCACCCGCCCGTTCCAGGCGTTCCACGACCGTGGCCTGGTAGGGTGCGACAAAATGGCTCAACATCCGCGACCCGCAGCTGGTCAGTACCCCCTGGGTGCAAAAGATATCCTTATGGGCCATGGGAATGCCCAGCAGAGGCCCAGTCTCGCCGCGTGCCAGCCGCTGATCAGCAGCACGGGCCTGATCCAGCGCACGTTCCGGAGTCACCGTGATGAAGGCGTTGAGCGAGAAATTATGCCGCTCGATGCGGTCGAGAAAATACTGCGTCAGTTCGACACTGGAAAAAGCACGCCGTGATAGCCCATTGGCCAACGCCGGTAATCCCTGGCAACACCACTCGCCCGTCATGACGGCGGTCACTCGATCACCCTCGGCACCAGATAAAGACCCGCCTCGCACAGGGGCGCAATCGCCTGGAACCGGTCGCGCTGGTCGCTCTCGGTGACCTGATCGGGGCGTAGCCGCTGGGTCATTTCCAGGGGATGGGCCAGGGGCTCCACCGATTGGGTATCCACCCGGTTCATCTGATCAACCAGTTCAAAGATATGCCCCAACTTCCCGGCGTAATCGGCGGCTTCCGCAGGCGTGATGCCCAAGCGCGCCAGGTGGGCGATTTTCTCGACAGTGGCAAGTTCTAAAATCACAAGGTTTTCTAGGATAGGCGTTGAAAAGCCGCAGATTGTACCATATTCGAAGCGATTAGCGGATGGGCCAAAGATCGGGGTCGGGACAGTAGCGATCCGGGATCAAAACCGTCGGATGACGCTGGAAGGTGTCGTCCCGGAAGGGAAAATCCAGCGTGTAATGAAGCCCGCGGCTTTCCCGGCGAGTCAGCGCACAGCGGATGATGAGATCCGCCACCTCCACCAGATTGCGCAATTCCAGCAAATCGTTGCCAATCCGGAAGTGGCTGTAGTATTCGAGGATCTCATGGCGCAACACGTCCACGCGCCGCTTGGCCCGTTCCAGCCGTTTGGTGGTGCGGACGATACCCACATAATCCCACATGAACCGTCGCAGCTCGTCCCAGTTGTGAGACACCACCACCTCTTCGTCGGAATCGGTAACGCGACTTTCGTCCCAGGATCTGACTGGGGGCGGGGGCGGCCAGTCGGCTGCGCGCACGGCGATATCCAGGGCCGCTTGTTCGGCCAACACCAGGCATTCCAGCAGGGAATTGCTGGCCATGCGGTTGGCACCATGGAGTCCGGTATAGGCGGTTTCGCCCACCGCATACAGCCCCGTCAGATCCGTGCGTGCCTGCGGCCCCGTCATGATGCCACCACAGGTATAGTGCGCGGCGGGCACGATTGGAATCAGGTCGCGGGTCATGTCGATGCCATAGTCGAGGCAACGGGCCTGTACCGTGGGAAAGTGATCCCGCAGAAACTCTCCCGGCTGATGGCGAATGTCCAGATAGACACAATCCAGGCCAAGACGCTTCATTTCGTGATCAATGGCGCGTGCGACGATATCCCGGGGAGCGAGTTCTTCGCGGAGATCAAAATGCGCCATGAACGCGCTGCCATCCGGCAGCCTGAGCTTTGCCCCCTCGCCGCGCAGAGCCTCGGTGATAAGGAACGACTTGGCTTGCGGATGATAGAGACAGGTCGGATGGAACTGCATGAATTCCAGATTGGCCACCCGGCAACCCGCCCGCCATCCCATGGCAATGCCATCCCCGGTCGCCACATCGGGATTGCTGGTGTAGAGATAGACCTTGCTGGCTCCCCCCGTGGCCAGCACCACGAAGCGCGCCCGGAAGGTCTCGACCCGGCCGCTGCGGCGATTCAGCACATAGGCCCCCAGACAACGGGGCGAACCGCCATCCGGACGGCCACGAATCAGATCGATGGCAATGTGCTGTTCAAACACGGCCAGGTGCGACGCACGGCGAACCTGTTCTCCCAGAGCCTCGGCGACGGCCCGGCCAGTGGCATCGGTCGCGTGGACGACACGCCGCCGGGAATGCCCGCCTTCCTGTGTCAGATGGTAGGCTCCGGTGCCCTCGTCACGGGTGAAATTCACCCCCTGATCCCGCAGCCAGGCGATATTAGCGGGCCCCCGTTCCACCACCTGGCGAACCACTGTGCCATCACATAGGCCAGCACCTGCATCGAGCGTGTCCTGGACATGGCTCTCCAGGGTATCCGCAGGATCCAGTACCGCCGATATGCCCCCCTGGGCGTACAGGGTGTTCCCTTCGAGGAGATCCCGTTTAGCCAAAATCGCGACCGTCAGCGTCTCGGGAATGCGCAAGGCCAGACTCAAGCCGGCCAGACCGCTACCGAGGATCAGCACGTCATAAAACCTATCGGTGGCCATATCCGCTCCCAGGGCTTGAGCCCCTCTTCGATCGTCCAGAGATCCCCATGCTACCGAAGATTGGGCGGGAAAGGGCCGTGACATGGAAAATCTATGGTTTAATTTGCCGATGCCGCTCACTG
This sequence comes from Pseudomonadota bacterium, assembly GCA_037130945.1. GTDB lineage: Bacteria > Pseudomonadota > Gammaproteobacteria > Chromatiales > Chromatiaceae > JBAXSA01. The sequence continues at coordinate 10,664 of JBAXSA010000021.1, forward strand.
CAGACAACCAGGACGCCGCTCCGGTTGATTTAACAAGGATCGGCACCCATACCTTGTTCCACCTTGTCCCAGCGGGTTGGCGAGTTCTACTCACGATCTCCTCATGGTCTTTCTGGTCTTTCCGGTCTTTTATTTTTTACGTTTTTATGGGGTTTTTATGACATTGAAATTTCATCGCATGCCAATGCTTGCGGGGATGATGTGCCTGTTTATGTCTGGTTGGGTGGCTGCGGCGAGCAGTGGTGCCCTGCCCGATTTTACCGAGCTGGTCGAAAAGGCGAGCCCTACCATCGTCAACATCAGTAGCAAAAACCATACGGGCAAAAGGCAGATGCCAAAATCATTAAACATGCCCGATCTGCCCGATGATAGCCCCTTGAGCGACCTATTCCGGCGTTTCTTCGGCGAGGAAGGAGAGGGAGAAGCGAATCCCCATTCCAACCCCCAGACCCGCTCCCTGGGGTCGGGTTTTTTCATCTCGCCGGATGGCTACATCCTGACCAATTACCATGTCGTCAATGAAGCCGACGAGATCCTGGTGCGCACCGTTGATCGCCGGGAATTTACGGCCCGCGTGATCGGCAGCGACAAGCGAACCGACATTGCCCTCATCAAGATCGACGCCAAGGATATGCCGGTGGTAAAAACCGGAAGCGCCAAACAGCTCAAGGTTGGGGAATGGGTATTGGCAATTGGTTCCCCGTTCGGCTTTGACTATTCAGCCACTGCGGGCATTGTCAGCGCCAAGGGCCGCAGCCTGCCGAGCGAGAACTACGTGCCCTTCATCCAGACCGATGTGGCGATCAATCCGGGCAATTCCGGTGGCCCCCTGTTCAATCTCGACGGCGAGGTGATCGGTATCAACTCCCAGATTTACAGCCGTTCCGGCGGCTACATGGGGCTTTCTTTCGCCGTGCCCATCGATGTCGCCATGAACGCCGTCGAACAAATCAAGTCGAGCGGTCATGTCCGCCGGGGCTGGCTGGGGGTGCTGATCCAGGATGTCACTCGTGAGCTTGCTGAAACCTTTGACATGGATCATCCCCAGGGTGCCCTGGTGTCCCAGGTACTGCCCAATAGCCCAGCCTCGGAGGCGGGTCTGAAACCAGGCGATGTCATTCTGCAATTCAACGGCGAAACCCTGCCCACGGCCTCCCGGTTGCCACCCCTGGTGGGCACGACTGCTATCGATAGCAACGCCACCCTGTTGGTGTTGCGAGGCGGCAAGCAAAAAACCGTCACCCTGCACATTGGCGAGTTGCCCAACGAGGATCAAGCCGGCACCAAACCCAGCAGCAAAAATTCTTCCGCCAAGGTTGATGACCGTCTGGGGCTTGCGATACGCGATCTCTCCCCGGAACAGCGGCAAAAATTGGAACTCGGCGACAAGGGGGGGGTCGGGATCGAATTGGTCGATGAGGGCGCGGCCAAGGACGCCGGTCTCCGGCGTGGCGATGTCATTCTCATCCTCAATGGCCAGGAAGTGAAGGATGCTGGCCATTTCCGCGATCTGGTCAAGGAACTGCCAGCGGGCAAGTCCGTGGCATTGCTGGTTCAGCGTGATGGGGGACGGCTGTTTCTGGCCCTCAAGGTACCAGGCCCAGGCTAAATATAAGACCTCGGGGCACATCCCCTGCGGTTCTGGTATGATTCCCGTCAGACGGGGCGGCTCCATAGGGGCCGCCCCGTCTTTTGTTTTTTGGCTTGACTGGCTAGTACCGGATGACAGAAACCTCGCGGATACGCAATTTTTCCATTATTGCCCATATCGATCACGGCAAATCGACACTGGCCGACCGATTCATACAGCTATGCGGGGGCTTGAGCGACCGCGAGATGTCCGAGCAGGTGCTGGATTCCATGGATCTCGAGCGTGAGCGCGGCATCACCATCAAGGCCCAGGCCGTCACCCTGGAATACCAGGCCGCCGATGGCCTGCGCTATCTACTCAATTTTATTGACACACCGGGTCATGTGGATTTTTCCTATGAGGTCTCGCGCTCGCTCGCGGCCTGCGAGGGGGCCTTGCTGGTGGTGGATGCCGCGCAAGGCGTCGAGGCTCAGAGTGTCGCCAACTGCTACACCGCCATCGAACAGGGACTCGAAGTCGTGCCGGTGTTGAACAAGATTGACCTGCCATCAGCGGATCCCCCCAAGGTCATCCGCGAGATCGAGGAAATCATTGGCATCGAGGCCGCCGACGCTTGCCAGGTCAGTGCCAAAACCGGGCTGGGCGTTCCAGAGTTGCTAGAAACCCTGGTTCGTCGCATCCCCCCGCCTCAGGGGGATCCCGATGCCCCCCTGCGGGCCTTGATTATTGATTCCTGGTTCGATAGCTATGTGGGGGTTATCTCGCTGATTCGGGTCATGTCCGGTGTGATTCGCCGCAAGGACAAGATTTACCTCATGGTTCCCGGCCGGGGTTATCAGGTGGAGAAGGTCGGGGTCTTTACCCCCAAGCGCCTGGAGCGGGATTCCCTGGGCCCTGGCGAGGTTGGTTTTTTGATTGCCGGGGTCAGAGAAATCGATGGAGCCCCGGTCGGCGACACCATCACCCTGTTTGATCCTGAGCGCCGTGCCAGCGTTGCCCTGCCAGGTTTCAAACAGGTTCAGCCGCGTGTCTTCTCGGGACTGTATCCGGTCAATACCGACGACTACAACGCCTTTCGTGAAGCCCTGCAAAAACTTCGGCTCAACGATGCCTCCCTGCATTTTGAACCAGAGGTCTCCCAGGCCTTGGGGTTTGGCTTTCGTTGCGGGTTTTTGGGATTATTACACATGGAGATCGTCCAGGAGCGCCTGGAACGGGAATACGACATGGATCTCATCACCACCGCGCCGACGGTGGTCTATGAGGTGGTCACCAAGGATGGCCAGGTGTCGCATATTGAAAACCCGGCGAATCTGCCCGATGTGACGCGCATCGAAGAGATCCGTGAGCCGATTATTGAGGCCCACATCCTGGTGCCGCAGGATTATCTCGGCCCCGTCATCGGGTTGTGCGAGGAAAAACGCGGCGTTCAGAAACAGCTCCAGTACCTGGCCGGACAGATTCAGCTAGCCTATGAGCTGCCGATGAACGAGGTGGTACTGGATTTCTTCGACCGTCTCAAATCGGTCAGCCGCGGGTACGCCTCGTTCGAATACGAGTTCAAACGCTTTCAATATGGTGACCTGGTTAGACTCGACATCCTCATCAACGGCGAGCGGGTCGATGCCCTGTCGTTGATCCTCCATCGCGACACCGCCGCCCATCGTGGCCGGGATCTGACCGACAAGATGAAAGAACTCATTCCTCAACAGATGTTCGAGGTGGCCATCCAGGCGGCCATTGGTGGCAAGATCATTGCCCGTTCCACCGTAAAGGCGCTCCGTAAAAACGTACTGGCCAAATGTTATGGCGGCGACGTGTCGCGCAAACGCAAGCTGCTGGAAAAGCAGAAGGCTGGTAAAAAACGCATGAAGCAGGTAGGCCGGGTGGATATTCCGCAAGAAGCTTTCCTTGCGGTCTTGCAGTTGGGGAAGGATAATTAGGCGCTTGTTAGTCTTTTGCCGCTTTTTTCAATGAATTTTGATTTTCCATCTATTTTAGTCGCCGCCACGGCCATCACGGGTGTGATTTGGGGTGTGGATGCCTGGTTTTTCGCCCCACGGCGTCGGCGTCGAATGGCGGAGACCATCGTCGGCAGGCCTCTCCTCCAGGGCCAGCCCTCCCGCGAACCCTTACTGGTAGAATACGCCCGATCCTTTTTTCCGGTCATTTTGATCGTCTTGATTTTACGGTCTTTCCTGGTTGAACCATTTCGCATTCCCTCGGGGTCGATGATGCCGACCCTGCTGGTGGGCGATTTTATTCTGGTCAACAAGTTTGCCTACGGTATCCGGCTACCGGTGATCAACCAGAAGATCCTCGAGATCGGCACCCCTCAGCGGGGTGACCCGATTGTCTTCCCTTACCCGGAACCGCCATCAACCGACTATATCAAGCGTGTGGTAGGCCTTCCCGGAGATCTCATCGACTATCGCGCCAAAACCCTGATCATCAACGGTCAACCAGCCCCACAGACGCCCCTGGGTTCCTTTGTGGGCAGTGGTGGGGGGGCTTCCGAGACCGGGGCGCGGCGGCTTGAAGAACGCATTGACGCCCGTTCTCACCCTCTGCTGATTCACCCGATGGTGCCAGACTCTGTGCCTAGTTGCCGGCTGTTTCAAAATGGGCCTGTGCGGGTACCGCCAGGCTACTACCTGGTGATGGGTGATAACCGCGACAACAGTAACGACAGCCGTTGCTGGAATCATGGGCAGGGAGGGCTGGTGCCAGATGGCAACCTTGTGGGCAAGGCCTTTGCCATCTGGATGAGCTGGGACAGTAGCCGGCGGGGATTCCCCGTGGATTTCAGCCGGATTGGCACAGGCATCGATTAACGCATGACCCACCTATCCGTAATATTTGCATTTTTAGGAGTGAGATAAATAAAATGAACTTGCGTTCTCGTCAAACCGGCATGACCGCCATCGGGTGGCTCATCATCATGAGCATGGTGGGTTTTTTTGTACTCATCGCCTTGAAACTTGTACCTGTCTATCTGGAATACAATAGCGCCAGGAAGATCCTGAAAAGCCTGCCGGATTTGCCCGATGTCGGAGGCATGAGCATTGACAAGGTTCGCGGCACCATCGACAAAATGCTCGACGTCAATATGGTCGATGAAACCCACGTCAATAGCAAAACTCATTATCTCATCAAAAAAGTGGATGGCGAGTTTACCATCACCCTCAAATATGATCGCCGCGAACATATGATGGGGAATGTGGATGCGATTGTGAGCTTTGAGGAATCCGTCAAAGCGCCCCGGTGAGAGAACCCGCCTCGCACCTGACCCGTACCCTGGGATACGAATTTCGTGACCCGGGGCTTTTGGAACAGGCTCTGACCCACAGCAGTGCCAATGGTTCCATCAACAATGAACGCCTCGAGTTTCTGGGGGATGCACTGCTGGGATTCGTGATCGGAGAGGCTCTTTATGTCCGTATGGCGAGTGCGAATGAGGGGGAGTTGAGCCGTTTGCGAGCCACCCTGGTTCGTCAGGACAGTCTGGCACGGTTGGCACGGGACTTGGCACTAGGTGGCTATCTGCTGTTTGGACAGGGCGAGTTGCGGAATGGGGGTCATCACCGCGATTCGATCCTGGCGGATGCGGTGGAGGCCTTGTTTGCCGCCATCTACCTCGATGGCGGTCTGGTGAGGGCACGCGAGGTCATTCTGGGACACTTTTCCCCCTATCTGGAAAGCGTGGCCGGGCGGCCCGTGGAAAAAGACCCCAAGACCCGCCTCCAGGAGCTTCTCCAGGCGCGTCAGGGTTCTCTGCCGGCCTACGAGGTGGTGGAAGTCAGTGGCAGCGCCCATGCTCAACAGTTCCGGGTGCGTTGCCAGGTCGTGACCCCGGCAGTGGCCTGTGAGGCGACGGGGAGCAGTCGCCGCCGTGCCGAACAGGAGGCAGCCCGGTTGGTGCTGGATCGCCTGGCCCATGGTTGAGGCACCACCCTTCCGGTTTGGCCATGTGGCAATTCTAGGCCGCCCCAATGTCGGCAAGTCGACCCTGCTGAACCGCCTGCTGGAGCAAAAGCTGGTGATTACCTCGACCAAACCCCAGACCACCCGTCACCAGGTGATTGGCATCAAGACCCGGCCGGATGCCCAAATAGTCTTCGTCGACACCCCCGGTATCCATAGCCGCGGTGACGGCCCGCTCAACCGCTATCTCAACCGTGCCGCCCGTTCTGCGGCGTCTGGTGTGGATGCAATCCTGTGGGTGGTGGAGGCCTTGCGGGTGGGCGCGGAAGACTGGCTGGCCCTGGAACGTGCGTCTTCCGAGGATTGTCCCCTGTTTTTGGTGGTCAACAAGGTCGACCGGGTTCATCCCAAGTCGCGGCTTCTCCCCTTCCTCGAAACCCTGGCGGCTCGTCACGACTTTGCCGGCCTGTTTCCGGTATCGGCGTTGCGCGGCACCCAACTGGGACCCCTGGAAGATACCCTGGTGGCGCGTTTGCCGGAGGGGTCGAAGCAATATCCCGAGGATCAAATCAGCGACCGTCCCCAGCGTTTTTTTGCCGCCGAATTGTTGCGGGAACAACTGACAGCCCGATACGCGCAGGAACTGCCTTATTGTCTGTCAGTGGAAATCGAGGCCTTCGAGGAAGACCCGTCAGCCAACCTGTATCGGATCGCCGCCGTGGTCTGGGTCGAGCGGCCTGGCCAGAAGGCCATCCTCATCGGGCGCGGCGGCCTGGCCATGAAAGAGGCCGCCAGTGTCGCCCGAGTCGAAATGGAACGGCTCTTTGGTTGCCGGGTCTTTCTGCAAGTCTGGGTGCGAGTCCAGGACAGCTGGTCGGGTGATGAGGCCGCTCTGGCCCGTTTGGGCTACCAGGTCTGACAGTCCGCAACCCCACATGAGCGCCCCCGCTCGCGAGCCAGGGCCGCCAGCACCCTCTGGCCGACTGCCGAAACACCCATGAGCCGCAGGCACCGGCCAGCCTCGCAATATTCGATCCGGATTTCCAAATCGGCGGGGGGCAACCATCCCACCCCGTGTTCCGGCCACTCCACCAGCCACCAGCCCTGTTCCACCAGATCGTCAATCCCCAGAAAATATAATTCTTCCGGATCCGACAAACGGTAGAGATCCAGGTGGAAACAGCGTCCCCGGGGCGGATGATAAGGCTCGATCAGGGTATAGGTGGGGCTCTTGACCACTCCCGCATGGCCCAGCCCCCGCAGGAAACCTCGCGCCAGCGTGGTTTTGCCGGCACCCAGATCACCCATCAGGTAAATCACCGCAAATTCTGAACACAACCCCGCCAAGCGTGCCCCCAACGCCTCCTGACTGGCCTCGCCGGGACATTGAACCGCCAGGGACACAGCCAACCCCGTGAGGTTTTTTGGGGAAAAAATCGTCACCCCGATTGGTGCAGAAGGGTGCCCAAAGGATCAACCACCTCCACGGTCACCGGGATGCCGTCGCGCAAACTGGCTGTGGCCACGCAAAAATCCTCGAAGAGCGTCTGGCAGCGGGCCATGCGAACCGATTGGGCGAGGCTCTCATTCACTGCCAGTCGCACCTTCATGGCACCGATGCGCAAGCGTTTTTTGTCGTTTCGCACCAGTTGACAGGTGACCTGCGTCTTGATCGCGCTACCCGGCGGATTTTCCTTGGCCAGGCAAAACAACAGACTGGCGCTCAGGCAGTTGGCGGCCGCCGCCGCGATCAAACGCGAGGGATTGGGCCCGGTACCCCCCCCGAGCGGCACGGGTTCATCGGTCACCAGAGGGGGCATCTCCGGAACATCAAAACGTACCTCGAAGCGATAACCTTCGAGTTGGGTCAGCTCCAGGGTAAATTGACTTTCATCGGACATGGGGGTTCCTCGAATTATAAAAAATGGCTCATATTGGGTTTTAAAGACATGTCGGAATCCATGGCCTTATCTTGTTCGGTTTTTAAGCTCCGGTGGTGCCGTGTCCTCAAAACCCAGTATGAGCCGGTGATGTTACACCTTGTGGGTCAAGAAAAAGTCCCTTGCTACCTGTCTAGCGGATCGATCACTCCGGCCGAATTTCCAGTCCAGCTTATCAGATTGGCACGGCATATCAGGGTCACCCCGTGACGGTCGGCTCGCTCCACTGCTTTCGCGGAATACCCTTTGGCATTTGTCACCGCGAATAGTGTGGCCGTTGGCA
>JBAXSA010000022.1:0-18029 GCA_037130945.1 Pseudomonadota bacterium
CGGCCTCCGCCTGGCCTTTTTCCAGCCCCTTTTCCAGCCCCTCGCGATAGCCGTTGCCATATCCTTCCTCGCGAGCCTGACATTCCATGGCTTCGATCTCCGCAGCCGTGGGCAGTCGCGGCGGCGGTTCGGGTTCAGGCTCTGGCTCTGGCTCTGGCTCAGGCTCGGTTTCAGGTTCCAGTGCGGCCCCGGATTCCACCTCTGGCACCTCGCCATCCGATTCTTCATCGTAGTTTTGCCGGATCAAATGGCCATAGGGACCCGCCCGAACCTGCGGGAGAACCCAGGTCTCGAGATCCCCGGTGACCGAAGCCGGCAGGATGCGAACCCTAGACGAACTGATCGCCACCACCACCTCCTAAGGAGATCTCGCCGGAATCGGCCAGGCGTCTGGCCACCTGCAGGATCGCCTTCTGGGCCGTTTCGACGTCGCTGAGCTTGGCTGGCGGGGCGGCCGACAGATCGTCTCGCAGCATCTCGGCCGCGCGCCGGGACATGTTCTTGAAAATCTTTTCCTTGAGGCCGTCGTCAGCGCCCCGGAGGGCCAGCATGAGCTGATCGGTGGCAACCTCGCGCAACAGGGATTGAATCCCCCGGTCATCGACATCGATGAGGTTGTCAAAGACAAACATGTTGTCCTGAATCTGCTGGCCAATGTCCTGATCGAGTTCGAGGATCTGTTCCATGATCGCACTTTGCGCACTGCCTTCGACCAGGTTCAGGATATTGGCGGCGACCTTAACCCCTCCCATTGAAGATTGAACCACATTGGTGTTGCCGGAGAGCTGACGTTCCAGGATCTCGTCGAGTTCTTGCAGGGCTGCCGGCTGCACACCCTCCAGGGAGGCCACGCGCATCATGATGTCAGCGCGTACCCGCTCGGGGAACAGCCCGACCACTTGGGCAGCCTGATCGGATTCCAGGAAGGAGAGTACGATGGCAATGATCTGGGGATGTTCTAGGCGAATCAGCTCGGCAATCGCACGCGCATCCATCCACTTGAGCTGCTCCAGCCCCTTGCTGTTACGCCCTAGCAAGATGCGATCGATCATCGTGCTGGCCTTGTCCGCCCCCAAGGCCTGGTTCAAGACGTTGCGTATGTAATCGTCCGAATCCATCCCCAGACTGGTCTGGCCTTCCAGGGAGGCGATAAATCGATCCAGAACGCCTTTGATCTGGGCTTGGTTAACACTGTCCAGGGTTGCCATGCCCATGCCGAGTTCCTGAACCTCCTTGGGCCCCATGTGCTTCAAGATCTGCGCGGCATGGCGCTCGCCCAACGACAGCAACAAGACCGCCGTGCGTTGCACGCCGGTCATCTCGTCGACAGTCAGCTGGGTGAAGGAAATCTCTTTGGTTGCCGCCATCTGTTGTCCCCCTCTGTGATGATCCCTACTACGCCGCTTCCGCCAGCCATTTCTTGATGACCTGCGCGACGCGCTTGGGATCATCGTCCACCAATTGGCGCACGGCATCCAGGGTCTTGTTAAAATCCCCCGGACCTGGCAACTTGATTATTTCTTCCGACTCGAGCTGTGGCAGCCCTTCGGATTCTCCGCGTGTTCGACCTGCCAATTCACCCTCCACATCGTTTTCACCTTCGCCTAACCCTTCGCCTTCAGCGCCCTCGCCCTCAGCCTGCGCTTCGGCCTGAGCATCAGCATCAGCCTCGGCCTGCGCCTCGGCAGCCGCCTTGTCCTCTTCGCCGGGGACGGCGGTGAGGCGCTTCATGGTCGGCCGAAGAACGCCCAATATCAAGACCAGCACCAATAATAGCGCGCCGAGTTGCCGCGCCAGATCCCAAACCCAGGGCTGTTTCCACAGCGGCGGGTCAGGGATCATCTCGACGGGATTGCCCTGGAAGGCGGCGTTGATGACCCGCACGCTGTCACCCCGTTCGGCGTTGTAACCCACGGTATCCCGCACCAGGGACGTGATGCGGGTGATCTCCTCCTCGCTGCGGGGGAAACGCTGGATGGCCTGGCCACTGGCACCCGGCAATAGCCGATCATCGATGACCACGGCCACCGACAGCCGCTTGAGCTGACCGGTCGCCATCCGGCTGTGACTCATCGTGCGATCCACCTCGTAGTTGCGGGTGGCCTGACGGCTGGAGTTCATGGCTTGCTTGTCAGCCCCCTGACCGCTGCCGATGGCCTTTTCTGGCGAGAAACCGGCCGCCGGTGGCTGATTGGTCAACGCCCCAGGCACCCCCTGAACCGGATCCAGGCGGCTTTGATTCTCGTTGGTCTGCTCGCTGCGCAGCGCCGGCTGATCGGGATTGTAGCTTTCGTGGGTCTGTTCGGTCACGGTGAAATCCACATCGGCCGTGACTTCCGCACGAAGACTGTCAGATCCCAAAATAGGCGAGAGAATATCCTCTACCCGCCGCTTGAACTGATTTTCCAGGTTCCGGGTGTATTCGAGCTGCTTGGTCGAGAGTTTGACCTCGCCGGGTTTGTCATCGCCTGACAACAACCGGCCTTTTTGATCCACCACCGTAACCCGGGAGGCGGTGAGTTCCGGAACGCTCGATGCAATCAGATGCACGATGGCCTCAACCTCGTCCTTATCCAGCATCCGGCCCGGGTGAACCTTGACCATCACCGAGGCGCTTGGAAAATTGTCGGGCCGCACGAAGGCGGATTTCTTGGGCATCGCCAGATGAACCCGGGCACTATCGATTCCGGAGATGCTAGCGATGGTTGTTGCGAGTTCGCCCTCTAGGGCGCGTTGATACCGGGCGGCCTCGATAGTCCGGCTGGCACCAAAGCTGGCCTCCTTTTGCAGCATCTCGAAGCCGGCATTTTCCTGTTGTTTGGGCAATCCCAGCCCGGCCAGCTTGATCTTTGTCTTCTGCACCTCGCTGCTTGGCACCATCAGGGCACCCGAATGTTCATCGATGCGATAGGGAATGCTCGCCTGCTGAAGGACGTTCATGACCTCCTGGATATCTTTTTGACCCAATTCGCCATAGAGAATGCCGTAGCTGGGGGCCTGCGACCACAACACCACCGCCACACCAATGGCCACCCCCAGGGACATCCCGACGATCGCCAGGATCTGGCGGATCATCGGATTTTCCATCCACTGCTGGAGCTGTAATAAAGGCGTTGGCAATACCGGCAGGGTGGCCACAGCCATCGGAGACTCGGTGGGAACCAGTGCGATGTCGGTATTTTCGGTATTTTCGGAAATGGCGGGAATCGTGGGGGTCACGGTGGTCATCGGCAAGACTTCTTTGGATTTTGGAACACTAGGCGGGACTAAACCGACATACTCATGACTTCCTTATAGGCATCGAGGAACTTATTGCGCACCTCGACCGTTGCCTGGAAGGCTAAACTGGATTTTTGACTGGCGATCATAACCTGGGCCAGACTGATGTCCTTGTTGCCCTGCTCAAGGGCGGTTTGCAAACCTTGCGAGGTCTGCTGTAACTGGTTGACAGAGGCCAGGCTGTCCTTTAGAACCTGGCCAAAGTCAAGGAAGGGTGACTGACCAGTCGCGCCAGTCGAGCCAGTTTCCTTGATCGCATCGAATCCCTGCACGCGCGCGGCGGTCATTCGCATTTGCGTCAAAAATTGGTCGATGTTGTTGATCTGGCTCATCGCGAACCTCGGTAAGGTAGGTGAGGATACCCCTACTTAGCAGGTTCCGGGCCGTTTTACATAGACTCTCCCTCAATGGCCGGTTTACCCCGCCTCATCCCGCCTGGCTCGCCGCCTGAGACAGGCCCGTCCCGGTTTCTCTGAGGCGTTGGAGCTTATAACGCAGAGTCCGTTCACTGATCCCCAGACGCTGGGCGACGGATTTCCGACTCCCCTGAGAAGACGCTAGGGCCTTGAGAATCATCTGGCCCTCGGCCACACGGACATCCCCCCGCAGATCTTCGCGGTGCGCCGCCGGTATCGTCCCTTCCCAGTGACGCGGAGTATCCGCTGTCGGCATGGGAACCAGAATGTCGACAGATTCCGTCACGGGAGTCTCCTCAAAACGCAAGTCCCGAGGGTCGATCTCATCCCCAGGGCACAGGATCAAGGCGCGTTGTATCAAATTATCGAGTTCCCGCACATTGCCTGGCCAGCGATAGCCTTGGAGCGCGTCTCGCGCCGCCTGGCCAAGCCGAAGTGGCGGACGTCCCGGCTCGATACGGGTGCGGATTAGATATTCGGCCAGCGGCAGAATATCGGCGGGGCGTTCGCGCAGGGGGGGCAGGGCCAGGGGGAAAACATTGAGCCGGTAGTAGAGGTCTTCGCGGAACCGCCCGGCGCTCACCTCTTCCCGCAACCGCCGGTTGGTGGTGGCCAACACCCGGACGTCCAGGCTGATGGGCTTGCGCCCACCGAGCCGCTCAACCTCGCGTTCTTGTAGCACCCGCAAGAGCTTGGCCTGCAGGTCAAGGCTCATCTCCGAGATTTCATCCAGCAGCATGGTGCCACCCTGGGCCTGTTCAAACTTGCCGGGTGCCGATTGATAGGCCCCGGTGAAGGCCCCTTTTTCATAGCCAAACAACAGGGCTTCCAGCATGTTGTCGGGGATGGCGGCACAATTCAGGGCGATAAAGGGACCATGACGGCGCGGTGAAGTTTGATGGATGTAGCGTGCGAAAACCTCCTTGCCGGTGCCCGACTCGCCGTAAATCAGCACCGTCGCCGCAGTGGCCGCGACGCGCCGGGCCAGCCCCAGTACCTCAAGGGTGCGTGGATCGCGGGCAATGACGGGGTCGGCATTTTGGTAGACCGCCTCCAGGGGATAGCGGCTGAGGGTGGCATGCAGCGACTCGACACTGACCGGCAGACCCAGATAATCGGCCGCGCCGGCTCGCAAAGCCGCTACCGCGCCGTCCGTCTGGCCGGCCGCGCCACAGGCCAGCACCGGGATGGCAGGCCAGCGTTGGCGAATCTCTCCAATCAGACGCGGCCCTTCTCCAGCCCCCTCGCCCCCCACCGCCACCAGCGCCAAACAGACAGGACTGGAGCCCAGGGAATCTAACGCTTCGGGTTCATTAGATAAAATTTTGACGGTGACTCCCAGACTTTGAACTTGTTCGGGCAAGCGGCCCAAACGCGGCGCGCCGTCCGGAGAAAAGCACAGTACCAGGGGGTTGTGAGAAATAGGCATGACACAGCTTCCAGGCTTGTTTTAATCAGGGTCGTGATGCCCTGACTCTGCAAACACCGTGCCGTTTGAATCAATCCGGGATGCCGGCCCGGTAGCGGGCATAAAAATCCGCCACGAACGCCGCAAGCCGCCCTGCGGCAATGGCTTGACGCAACCCGGCCATCAGACCTTGGTAAAAATGCAGGTTGTGGAGGCTGTTGAGCCGGGCACCCAGGCTTTCGTGGCACTGATCGAGGTGACGCAGGTAGGCGCGGCTGTAACGCTGACAGGTGACACAGGGGCAATTTTCGTCGAGAGGGCGTGGATCGTCCCGGTAGCGGCTGTTACGCAGCTTGACCACGCCGTGACGGGTGAACAGATGGGCGTTACGCGCATTCCGGGTTGGCATAACGCAATCGAAGAGATCCATGCCCCGGGACACCGCCTCGACCAGATCTTCCGGCTTGCCTACCCCCATCAAATAGCGGGGATGCCCGGCGGGCAGACGGGGATCAAGCCCTTCGAGAATCCGCAGCCGCTCCTCGAAGGGTTCTCCGACAGCCAATCCCCCCACCGCGTAACCCTCAAAACCGATGGCCAGCAATCCTGCCAGCGAACGCTCCCGCAGGTCGTCAAACATGCCCCCCTGAATAATCCCAAAGAGCGCGGCCGGATTGCCTGCATGGGCCTCGCGGCTCCTCCGCGCCCAGCGCAACGAGCGTTCCATAGAGACCTCGGCCTCCGCTTCGGAAACCGGGTAGGGTGTGCATTCGTCAAAGCACATCACGATATCCGCGCCCAGATCCCGCTGCACCTGCAGGGATTCCTCGGGCCCCAGGAACACCGCCTGGCCATCGATGGGGGAACGAAAGCGCACCCCGGCCTCGCTGATTTTGCGCAGTGCGCCAAGGCTGAAGACCTGAAAACCGCCGGAGTCGGTCAGGATCGGGCCGGGCCATTGCATGAATCCATGAAGACCCTGATGCCGGCGGATCACGGCGACGCCAGGTCGCAACATGAGGTGAAAGGTATTACCCAAAATGATCTCGGCACCCGTGGCCCGCACCTCATCGGGCGTCAATGTCTTGACAGCCCCATAGGTACCCACCGGCATGAAGGCCGGGGTCTCGATCGTGCCACGCGCCAGCGTCACCCGGCCCCGGCGGGCGGTGCCATCGGTGGCAAGCAGGTCAAAACGCATGTCTTTCATAAAGCCTGCACCCACGCCAACTGCCTCGGCAGGCAGACCGTTCCAAGATCATAATTCATCCGTGCGAAAACTCGTGCGTGGCCACCCAGCCGGGCACGTTCGTCCGGCTGGTCGAGTAGCGCGCAGACTTCAGTGGCCAGCGCTTGCGAATCAAAAAAATCCACCAGTCGCCCCGTTTCGTTGTGTTTGATCGCCTCATGCAACGGCTGGGTATCACTGGCGACGATGGCGCAACCCACGCTCATGGCTTCCAGCAGACTCCAGCTCAACACGAAGGGATAAGTCAGATAGACGTGAACGCTGGACAATTGCAATAAGGGAACAAAGTACTCGTAAGCGATGTGACCGAGAAAATGCACCCGTTGCAGATGACCTGGATCAATTTGTCCCCTGACTTCGTCCAGGAAGACATCCTTCCACTTTCGCCCATCCGCTGACCGTGCCCCATAACTCACATCGTCCCCGCCCACGATCAATACGCGCGCCTCGGGTCGACGTTTCAAAATCTCCGGCAGCGCCCGCATAAAAATATGGTAGCCGCGATAGGGCTCCAGATTACGGTTGACAAAAGTGATGATTTCATTTTGCCTCGTCAGGGTGATATTGCCATTTAACGTCAGACTCACCGCCGGATTCGGCGCGATGGCGTCGGTGTCGATACCGTCATGCACTACTGCAATCTTGCCGCGAAAGGCCTTGGGAAAGGTGCTGGCTTGCCAGTGGGTGGGCGCGATACCGGCCTCGGCAATTTCAAAATGCAACAGGTTATTCAGGTTTTTCAGCTGTAATCGACAGACCTCGCCCGGATCGGTGGCCGGGAACTCGGGATCGAAACCGACGTCCGCACCTTGGGCGTGGTAAAAGAATTCGCAGTAAATGCTCAGTGTCGCGGCCGGCCAGACCTCCTTCAAAAACAGGCTTTCGCCCCATCCGGGATGGGCAATGATGACCTCGGGGATGAAGCCTTGGCCCTTGAGCCGCAACGCCGCCCGAAAACAGGCCTCCGCCCGGATCGTCTTGGTCTCGAAGTCGCTGATCCAGGGATGCACATTCGGCGTGGTACCCCGGCTGGCTGTGTAAGGTAGTAGCGTGACGCCCTGCCATTCGGTCACATTCACTTGGCGCATCGTCATGGCGACCACACGATGCCCACGGGATACCAGTGCCGGAGCCAGGTGTTTGAACTGTCCGGGAAAATTTTGGTGGACGAAGAGAAAATTCAAAGACTCATATCCCTCGGAACTGGCCCTTACAACAACAGCGAGTCGGACGACAGACCTTCCCGTTCCAGGATGTCGCGCAAACGGCGCAGGGCATCCATCTGGATCTGCCGAACCCGCTCCCGGGTCACGTTGAGTTCGACCGCCACCTGCTCCAGGGTGGCGTTTTCGTAGCCGTGCAATCCGAAACGGCGTTCCACGACCTCGCGTTGTTTGTCGCTGAGCTTGCTCATCCAGAGGTCAATGCTGGCTCTCAAATCCTCGCGCTGGGCGCTGGCCAGCGGATCTATGGCGAATTCATCCGGGATGCTTTCGATCAAGGTTTTTTCCGTATCCTTGCCATAAGGACTATCCACCGAGGTGACCCTTTCGTTGATACCCAGCAGGCGTTTGACATCGGCAACGGATTTATTGAGCAGCACCGCGATCTCTTCGTGGGTCGGCTCGTGATCCAGGGTTTGCGATAGCTGACGCACCGCGCGCAGATATAGGTTGATTTCCTTGACCACATGGATCGGCAAGCGGATGGTGCGGGTCTGATTGATGATGGCCCGTTCGATGGTCTGGCGAATCCACCAGGTGGCATAGGTCGAAAAACGGAAACCACGCTCTGGATCGAATTTTTCCACGGCTCGGATCAACCCGAGATTGCCTTCCTCAATCAGGTCAATCAACGGCAAGCCGCGGTTCATATAGCGGCGAGCAATCTTTACCACCAGTCGCAGATTACTCACGATCATCCGCTGGCGGGCCGCCCCATCTCCCTGATGGGCCAGCCGCGTCAAGCTGATCTCTTCCTCCGCACTGAGCAGTTTGGACGCGCCGATCTCCGAGAGATAGAGGCGAGTGGCGTCGGGTTGTTCACCGCTGGAATCCGCCCGGCCATTCCACCCCGCTTCGAGTTCGACCTCGCCCAATGCCGGATCACCCAATTCGGGCCCGAACTCGCTCGTAGGTTCAACGAGTTCCTCTTCCAGGGCAGGCTCCAGCAACTCGTCGAATTTTTCCTCCTCTGGCATCTTCTGGCGCTCTAACAGAGATTCCCTGAAAGCCAAGGGACTAGCGGGACGGGAGGTAAGTCATGGGATCTACGGGTGACCCTTTGCGGCGGATCTCGAAATGCAGCACCGGGGCACCATCGCTGGATTGACCCATTTCCGCGATACGCTCGCCCTTGTGGATCTCGCGCCCTTCTTCCACCAGTCGTTTGCGGTTGTAAGCGTAAGCGCTGAGGTACTCCTCGTTGTGCTTAATGATGATGATCTGCCCAAAACCCACCAGGCCACTGCCGCTATAGACGACTTTGCCGCTTTCCGAGGCAACCACGGGCTGCCCCGCCTGTCCCGCGATGTCGAGACCCTGACGGAGCTTTTCACCCTTGGTAAAACCCTGGGCAATCCGGCCCTGGGCCGGCCAGATCCACCCCAGTTTGCCACCCGCAGAAGGCTTGCCAGCCGGTTCGGCACTCGCCACCATAATCGGTTTGGCGGGTTTCGTGTGCTTGGGGGGCTTGGGGGGCTTGGCGGGTGTTGCGAGGGGTTCCATGGGCTTGGCCTCGACCGGTTGCGCGACGGGTGCCAAGGTCTGGGTTTTTTCATGGATTGGGGCCGGGTGGCTAGGCGGCTCGGGCTTGATTTTTTTGGGGGGCTTCGCGCGGGCCGCCGATGGTTTGACGGCAGCGGCCCTATCCTGCGGGCGGGCCGGTGCCAACGCCTCCTGGAGGGGTGCGGGAGAAGGCGTGGTCAGACGCATCCACTGCCCCTCTAAAATCTTGTAGGCCGGCGGGGTGATGTGATTCCAGGACGCCAGATCCTGGAAATCCAGACCTTCTTCCCAGGCAATGCCATAGAGCGTATCACCCCGTTTGACATGGTGATAACCGGGCCGGGCCGGTTCGACATGGGTCACGGGTTTCCCGACGTCTTCCCCCGCGTTTTCCACCGGCGCTCGCTGTCCAGGCACCATCACGCAACCGGACAGCAGCATCACAAGGCCTAAAAAAAGGCCCCAGGGGGCATTCCGAAACATGTCTTTCTTCATCAAAAATTCCTGAAACCTCGCCATTTATGGCGGGGATATTGAATAAGGTCGCTCCCGGCTCCGCTGGCCAGGTTTATAGGCCGGCTAACCATTGAGACAGTCCCGGTAAGGCGCTGTGGCGAGTGAGATCGACTTGCAAGGGTGTGACCGAGACATAGCCCTGACTCACCGCCTGAAAATCGGTGCCGGGGCCGGCATCCTGGGCGGATCCCGCAGGCCCCACCCAGTAGACCCGCCGGCCGCGCGGATTGATTTGGGACACCGCCGCCTCGGCCTTGTGGCGGTGTCCCAGTCGTGTCGCCATGAAGCCCGCCAAGGCCTCGAAGGGCACATCCGGGACGTTGACGTTCAAAATCGTGCTGGCATCCAGTGGCTGCTGGTTCAAGCGTTTGACCAGCATCACCACGACCCGCGCTGCGGTCTCGTAGTAACTCGGCTGAAAACTGGCCATGGATACCGCAATCGCTGGCAGACCCAGAAAGCGGCCTTCGGTGGCGGCCGCTACCGTGCCGGAATAGATCACATCATCGCCGAGATTGGGGCCGGCGTTGATCCCCGCCACTACCATGTCCGGCTCGCGATCCAGCAAACCGGTGATGGCCAGATGGACACAGTCGGTCGGTGTGCCGCTGACCCGCACGAAGCCATTTTTCTCGACGTGGGCCTGCACGGGGACATCGAGCGACAAGGAATTGCTGGCACCGCTGCGATCCCGGTCTGGTGCCACCACCGACACCTCGGCAAGATCGGCCAGCGCTGTAGCCAGCACCAAGAGTCCCAGGGCTTGATAGCCATCGTCGTTGCTGACCAGAATGTGCATTCGCTGTTTTTAGTACCTGTGGGTGATGGGAGGCGGTCTCGCAATCGAAGCCGCGAGAGCCTGGAGGGGGTTTTTATAAGAACCCACACCGCTACTATACTGAGATTTTATATTTGGCTCATCTCAAGATACGGGTTCGCTACGGATTCCCCTCATGACCACCGCCCCCGGCCGGCTGCCGTCCGATGATACCGCCCTTTTTCAAGAGGCGGTCGCGGATGCCACACCGCTGATTCAAACCCTGACCGAACCCGCCCACCGCCACCTCTCGCCGCGACCCATTGAACAACCCGCCTATCTGAAGTGGCCCGGACACCCCCTGCCGCCCGTGGGCGAGAGCCAGGTCGGTGCCACCGACGAGTTGTCCTTTGCCCGGCCCGGGGTGCAACACCGGTTACTCCAGGCATTGCGGCGGGGCCATCTGGCCATCGATCTGGAGCTGGATCTGCACGGCTTCAATGCCGCCTTCGCCGAACAACTCCTCGTTGAGTTTCTGCAGGTCTGCCGGCAGCGCCGTGCGCGCTGTGTTCGCATCATTCATGGCAAAGGCTCGCATGGCCTGGAGGGGGTGCCCGTACTCAAGCGTAAGGTCAACGACTGGTTGCCGCGTCATCCCGAGGTCTTGGCCTTTTGTTCCACCCCCCGGCATGCCGGGGGTACCGGGGCCATTTTTGTGTTGCTCGCCGCCCCCGCACCGAGGATGACAGGAGGCATGCGCATTTGTTGACTGGATATTGCTATGATTGACATCGGTGTGATTATTTTGCGGTGGGGTGGATTTCCATTTTTTTGGGAGGCAATATGGCGGGATTACTGGATGGCGTGGATCTACGCACGCAGATGGCGGGACAGAACCGCCTGGAATTGCTGCTGTTCAGGCTGGAGGGCAAGCAGCGGTTCGGCATCAACGTCTTCAAGGTGCAGGAGGTGATCCAGTGCCCGAATCTCACCCAAATCCCCGGCTCGCACCGGGTGGTGCGCGGGATCGCCAACATGCGTGGCAAGACCATCCCGGTCATGGATCTTTCCATGGCCATTGGCGGACAGAGCATGACGGCAGGAAGCGGCCGTTTTGTCATCATCACCGAGTTCAATCGCCGTACCCAGGGGTTTCTCGTGGGCTCGGTGGATCGCATCGTCAACATGAAATGGGAAGCCATCATGCCGCCGCCGCGTGGGGGTGGCGTGCACTACATGACGGCGGTCACCCAAGTCGACGATGAATTAGTGGAGATCATTGATGTCGAAAAGGTACTCAAGGAGATCCTTAGCATCAGGGAAGTCATCTCCGAGGGCATCCTCGATGGCAGCTTGAAGGCTCAGGATCAACATGTGTTGATCGTCGATGACTCCTCTGTCGCCCGCAATCAGGTCAAACGGGTGGTGGAACAGATCGGCTGTCAGTTTACCCTGGCCAACAATGGCCAGGATGCACTCAACAAGCTCCTGGCGCTGGCGGAGCAGCAGCCCAAGGGGGCGCGAGTCAGCGACAATCTGGCCCTGGTCATCTCCGATATCGAGATGCCCCAGCTGGATGGCTATTCTCTGACCGCCGCGATCAAGGCCGAGCCCCGTTTGGCGGATGTACATGTGGTGTTGCATTCCTCCCTCAGCGGGGTTTTCAATGAAAACATGGTGCGCAAGGTCGGTGCCGATCGTTTCATCGCCAAATACGACCCCGACGAACTCGCGGGAATCGTCCAGGAACGTCTCAAGGATCACATCATGGAGCGCGCTGCGGTGCTCGAGAAGCGCCGTTAGTCTGCCTTTACAACGCGCCGGGCCGGGCCGTGAAAATTCGCCCGGTCACGCCCTGACTGTCAGGCCCCATGAGGTACAAATAGACCGCCATCAATGCCTCGGGATCCGGCAGTTCGTCCGGATTGCGGCCTGGATAGACCCGGGCATGCAGCGCGGTGCGGGTTGGGCAGGGCTGGATGGCATTGACGCGCAGGGTATTGGCGTTCCGGGTTTCTTCGGCCAGGATGTGCATGAGGCCTTCCAGGCCGGCCTTGGACACCCCATAAGCCCCCCAATAGGCACTGACCTGGGCTACGGCATCCAGGGTAAAGATCAGCGAGGCATCCGCCGCACGCCGCAACAGTGGCAAACAGGCCTGGGTCAGCAAAAACGGAGCGGTGAGATTGACCTGCAATACCTGACGCCAGGCCTCGGCGTCATAGTCGTCGATCCGGCTCAGGAACGGCAGGTGAGCGGCGTTGTGCAGCAGTCCGTCGAGTCTCCCCAGTGCTTGTTCCAGGGTGTTGGCCAGATTCTGGTATTCTGTTTCTGCTTCGGTCTCCAGATTGAAGACTAGGATGGCGGGTTTCGGGCCACCGGCGGCTTCGATGGCGTCGTATACCGCCACGAGCTTCTTTTGGCTACGCCCGAGAAGCACCAGGGTGGCGCCATGGCGTGCGAAGGCCAGCGCGGCGGCCCGGCCAATGCCATCACCCGCCCCGGTGACCAAAATGACTCGATGCCGTAGCAGATCGGCGGCCGGTGGGTAAGACGCCGCGATAGGTTCAACCTCAGACATAACGATTCCTAAAAACAGGGGGTTTCTTTATGAATCCGGAGAGCCCCTTAATTACCACAAACGATGTCATTTCGCGAAATATCCCTGGCTCTGTCCCATTGGTCTCACTGCCCATGACACCCCCCTTTGTCCATCTGCATTGTCATTCCGAATATTCCCTGCGCGACGGTCTGCCCAGCCCCAAGGCGCTGGTCAAGGCGGTCACGGCGCTAGGCATGCCGGCGGTGGCCGTGACCGACCAGATGAACCTGTTCGCGGCGGTAAAATTCTATAAAGCCGCGTTGGAAGCCGGCATAAAACCGGTCATTGGTGCCGATCTGTGGCTAAAAAATCCCGAGGACGCCGCACAGCCCTTCCGTTTTGTTCTGCTGGTGCAGAATCTTGCCGGCTACCGGAACCTGAATTTATTGCTATCGCAAGGATACCGCGAGGGTCAGCACCTGGGTGTTCCCATGATCCAGTGGGATTGGCTGGCGAACCATTGCGAGGGCCTCATCGCCCTGTCGGGTGGCCGTGAAGGCGATGTGGGCCGGGCCTTGCTGGCCAATCGTCACGAATTGGCCGAGAAACGCCTGAGTAACTGGCAGACGTGCTTTCCGGATCGCTACTACCTGGAGCTGGTTCGTACCGGACGACCCGATGAAGAGACCTATCTCCATGCCGCCGTCACCCTCGCCAGCCGCCGCGAAGTCCCCCTGGTGGCAACCAACGACGTGCGATTTTTCAAGGCCTCGGACTTTGAAGCCCACGAGGTGCGGGTGTGCATCCAGGAGGGTCAGATCCTGATTGATCCCCACCGCCCTCGGCCCTACAGCGAGGAACAATACTTGCGAAGCCCGGCGGAGATGGCCGCGCTATTCGCCGATATTCCCGAGGCCCTGGACAATAGCCTGGAAATTGCCCGCCGCTGTAGCCTGCCGCTGACTCTGGGCCGCGCCTTTCTGCCGGATTTCCCCACCCCCGCCGGCGAGCCCCTGGCGGATTACCTGCAAAACCAGGCCCGGCAGGGTTTGGCGGTTCGACTGGCCCGGCTGGCCCCGGATCACGCCAGCCACGAGGCCTACGAGCAACGCCTGGAGACCGAACTTGGGGTCATTGTTCAGATGGGTTTCGCGGGCTATTTTTTGATCGTTGCCGACTTTATCCAGTGGGCCAAGGATCATGGTGTTCCAGTTGGGCCGGGACGCGGTTCGGGGGCGGGTTCCCTGGTCGCCTACGCCTTAAAAATCACCGATCTCGATCCCCTGGCCCATGATCTCCTGTTTGAGCGTTTTTTAAACCCCGAGCGGGTCTCGATGCCGGATTTTGATATTGATTTTTGTATGGAAGGCCGCGACCAGGTGATTGACTATGTGGTGCGGCGCTACGGCCGGGAAGCCGTGTCGCAGATCATTACCCATGGCCGCATGGCGGCCAAGGCCGTGATCCGGGATGTCGGCCGGGTGTTGGGACATCCCTATGGGTTTGTCGACAAAATCGCCAAGCTGATTCCCTTTGATCTCAAGATGACCCTCGACAAGGCTCTCAAGGACAGTCCGGAGCTGGCCGAACGCTACCAGGGTGACGAAGAGGTCAAGGATCTGATCGACCGGGCGCGTGCCCTCGAAGGCCTGGCCCGCAACGCCGGAAAACACGCCGGCGGGGTGGTGATCGCGCCGGGGCGGATCACCGATTTTACCGCGCTGTTCTACGAAGATGGCGGCGAGGCTGGCGGTGGCAAGCCGGTCACCCAGTTCGACATGGATGACGTGGCCGAGATCGGCCTGGTGAAGTTTGACTTTCTCGGACTTCGCACCCTGACGATCATTAATTGGGCCTTGCAGAACCTCAACCCGAGAAGGTGCCGGGAGGGTCTGGAACCTCTGGATATCAGCGCCATCCCCATGGATGACGAACCCACCTTCCGGCTGCTCCAGCGCTGCGAGACGACCTCGGTGTTTCAACTGGAATCACGCGGCATGCGGGAGCTGGTGCGCAAGCTGCAACCCGATTGCTTCAACGACATCACCGCCCTGGTGGCGCTGTTCCGCCCCGGCCCGCTGGGCTCCGGGATGGTCGACGACTATGTCGACCGCAAACATGGACGGGCTCGGGTGACCTACCTGCACCCGGCCCTGGAGGCCACCTTAAAACCCACCCATGGGGTGATTCTCTACCAGGAACAGGTGATGCAAATCGCCCAGGTGCTGGCCGGTTATACCCTGGGGGGGGCCGACTTGCTGCGCCGGGCAATGGGCAAGAAGAAGGTCGCGGAGATGGCCGAGCAGCGTTCCCTGTTTGTCGGGGGTGCCATGGCTCGCGGCGTGGAGAGCGAAGCCGCCGGGCAGATCTTTGACCTTATGGAGCATTTTGCCGACTACGGTTTTAACAAATCGCATTCTGCGGCCTACGCCCTGGTGGCTTATCAGACCGCCTATCTCAAGGCCCATTACCCCGCCGAATTCATGGCGGCGGTCTTGTCCTCGGAGATGGACAAGACCGACCGTGTGGTGCCGGTGATCGAGGAATGCCGGCAGATGGGTCTCACCGTCGAACAGCCCTGTGTCAACCGTTCCCGTTACCGTTTTGTGGTCGCCGATCATGGCACCATCCTGTATGGTCTGGGGGCGATCAAGGGGATGGGCGAGGCGGCGATCCAAACCATCGAACAGGCGCGCGAACAGGGCGGCCCATTCCAGAACCTCTTCGATTTTTGCAGCCGGGTGGATCTGCGCAAGGCCAACAAACGGGTGCTGGAGGCTCTGATCCAGGCCGGTGCCCTCGACTCTCTGGGCCGCCACCGCGCCCATTGGATGCACAACCTGGCCTTGGCGATCAAGTTTGCCGAACAAAAAGCCGTCACCCTGGCCCAAGGCCAGACCGACCTATTCGGAGGTTTGGAAGAAACACCGGCCACCCTGACGCTGCCCGAGGTACTGGACTGCGAGGCCTGGGACGAGGCCGAACGACTGGTCGGGGAAAAGGCCACTTTGGGGTTATACCTTACCGGCCATCCCATCAACCCCTTCGAGGCCGATCTGTCAGAACTGGGTTGCCAACGTATCGGCACATTGGCTTTCAGCCCGGATCCGGCCGGCGACGAGGCACCCCTCCGCCGTCGCCGCACCGAAGCCGACACCCGCGTCGCCGGACTGGTGGTCACGATGCGTCATAATCAAACCCAGCGGGGCCGGATGGCCAACGTCACCCTCGATGACCGCACCGGCCGGCTCGAGGTCACTTGTTTTTCCGAAGTCTTCGCGCAAGCCAAGGATCTCTTGGTACTGGATCGGTTGCTGGTGATCGACGGGGTGTTGGGTCACGACGACTTTCGCGGCGGCCTGGGGTTGACCGCCCTACGGGTGCAAACTCTGGAAGAGGCCCGGATCGAGCGGGCCAAAACGCTGACGTTGCGATTGAGCCGCCAGCACTGTGAGAGCCGGGGCGGACGCTGGCTGGCCGAGGGAATCCGGGAGATCCTGCAAGACTACCGGCAGGACGGTGCCTGTCAGGTGGTGATCGATTACCGCCGCCCGGATTGCGCGGGTACTCTGCTATTGGGCGTTCCGTGGCGGATCCGGCCTGATGAGAATCTCCTGCGGGCTCTGCGGCGGCGCTTGGGTGCCGAGACCGTCAGCCTGGGTTATAGCCATTTACCCTCCGCACCTTGAAGCCTAGAATAGCACTCGGGAGTAATCCCCCGTGTTACACCAGTGAAACCATCAGAGGTAACGACCATGCCCAAGGGTGAAGAATCCAAGAAACAGGCCAAAAAGAAACCCGAAAAATCCTTAAAGGAGAAACGGGCCGAAAAGAAATCCAAGAAGGGGGGTAAAGACTGATCGAGCGATCCTTTAGCCCTTTATTGAGAAACACCGGGTGAGGGCTTCTCCAGCCCTCGCCCCAAGAGACGGCTCAACCCCAACAACTACGGGGCACGGGGCCGGTCAAGAAAACCGCCCCGGCCCCTCCACAAGATCTTGTCAGGTCTCCAGGTAGTTGGACACGGTCAAATGGAAGAGAGCCTTGTGAACGTCTCCCATGCTGAGCATACCCACCAGTTTGCCCCTCTCTGCTACCGGGATGCGCCGGAACTTGTGGCGCACCATCACTGAGGTGGCCCGCAACACATGAGAATCCGGGGATGCTGTGATGACGCCGCGCGTCATCACGTCTTCCACCTTCAGGTTGAGGATGTCATGGTATTGGGACTCCATGCCCTCGAATTCGATTCCGGCCATGCCGTCGCGGAGATCCTCAAGGGAAGGGAATAGTTTGTTTAATACATCCTTCTCGGCCACGAAACCCAGCAACTTGTTATCCTTGCCCACCACGGGCAGGCCGCTAAAACGGTACAGACACATCATCGAAGCCACTTCCAGCAGTTTGGTGCTGGGTTCCACAGTGCGCAGGCTGCGGATCATCACGTCACGGACTAACATGTTTTTTCTCCAGGGTAGCGAACAGAACACTCAGGGCATGGGGCCCCATACGACCAGACATAAAACCTAGTGGAGATAGACCGGCTGGTCGTCGTACAACAGTCCCTCCATGTGAACCATGGCCGCCTCATGGCCCGGTTGACTCATCAACACCAGCAGTACAATCCATTTGATTTCATCAAGGCCAATGGTCTCGGTTTGCAGAGCCAACGCCCGATCAATGGCCAGCTCCCGGGTCTCCGAGGCGATGATCCCGTGCTGTTCCAGTGACAGTAGAAACCCCCGGGACTCCAGTTCCAGCTTGCGGCATTCCTCCTCGGTGTAGATACGCATCGATACCGGGGTGCGCGGCGTGCCAAAATGAGGCTCTACACTGCGATTCGCCAGCTCGTCCAGCCAGGCGATGGCCTTGTCGATCTCGCCAATCCCGAAACCGGCGCTGCTGAGTTCCTCACGCAGGCGGTTTTGATCGGTGGGAGGAGGAGAATCACCATCCATATAATTCTCGTAAAGATAAATGAGCACATCAACGACGTTTTCGTACATGGCGCCTCCTCGTGCCGGTATGCGCTAAAAGAGGGCGGAATATCCTGATTCCACCGGTTTTAAAATATAGGCAAAATAGATGCCTAAAGACAAACAGGATACGACGAATCTAAGACTTGGGTGCGCGGCA
>JBAXSA010000023.1:0-18022 GCA_037130945.1 Pseudomonadota bacterium
CCGCGCCCGCTCCAGCCCGCCAGGGTGCGGTCGATGGCCGCCAGGATCAGCCAGTGTGCCATGAGCGACTCATGGCCATAGGCCCGGAACAGCAGCGCCGGACTCATCAAAAAAAACAGCGTGCCGAGTCCGGCGGCGGCGGGTTCAAGCCCAAGGCGGCGCAAGAGCTGCCAGGCGAACCCTCCCATGAGGACATGGCAGACCAGCATCCAGGGCCCCAGATACTGGAACTCCCGGGGCAACCAGGGGGACAGGAGTTTGAGCGGGATGGCCACCAGGGGAATGGAATCGGTAAAGACCACCGAGGTCAGCGCTGGTTCGCCAAAACCGTGAATCAGCCCCAGCGGAAACGACCAGGATTCGCGGCGAAAAAACTCCCAGCCGAGATAATGCTGGGCGGGATCGCCGTGCAAAAGCCAGCCGGTTGTGGCCGGATCGAGAATATCCGTGCCATAGAGCCACAGAAAAAACCCCAGGCCGAGCAGCAGGCCTGGCCAGGCCAGGCTGTCATAGCCGAGAGGACATTTCATTCCTGCCAGGGAGACCAGCGGGTGAGGCGTAAGGCGTTGAGTACCACCACCAGAGAACTCAACGACATGCCCACCGCAGCCAGCCAGGGGGTAATCCGGCCTGTGGCGGCCAGGGGAATCCCGATCAGGTTATAACCCAACGCCCACCAGAGATTTTCGCGAATGATCCGGAAGGTACGCCGCGCCATGATAATCCCCGCCGTGAGAGGCTGCAGGCGCTCCGACAACAGAACCATGTCGGCGCTGGCCTGGGCCAGTGCCGCGCCGCCGCCCATGGCCACCGAGACATCGGCGGCGGCTAGCACCGGGGCGTCGTTGACACCGTCGCCCACCATCACCAGCCGCTCACCCGTGTGTTGCCGTGCCTTGAGCCAACTGAGCTTGTCCGCAGGCGTCAGGCCGGCGTGGGCATCTGCTGGCGAAATGCCCAGCGCCGCCGCCACTTGGGCCACGCTGCCGGGGTTGTCACCGCTCAGGAGACTCACCCGGAGCCCTTGCTGACGCAGAGCTTGCAAGCTGGCGGCGGCCCCGGGACGCACGGGATCCCTGAAGGTAAAACTCGCCAGCAGACCTTCCGGCCCCACCAGCAGGGCATGGGTGGACTGCGGATCAGGGGGCAAGGTCACCCCTTCCGGCAAGAATGCCCGGACATAGGCCGGGGTGCCCAGCCGATAGCGATGGCCGTCGATGAGACCCTGAATACCAGCCCCAGGGGTATTTTCAACCAGTCCACTCGTCCGGATCTCGACCTCCCCGGCGGCCGCCGCTGCCGTTACAATCGCCCGGGCTACCGGGTGTTCCGAGCCCTGTTCCAGGGCGGCCGCCAGGGCCAGCGCACGGGCGGGATCGACCCCCGGCTCGGGTGCGATCGCCAACAGACGCAAAGCGCCCAGGGTCAGGGTGCCGGTCTTGTCAAACACCACCTGGGTCACCTGGGTCAGCGTTTCCAGGGCGTGGCTTCGCGTGGTGAGCAGACCGAGTCGGGCCAGGGTGCCTGTGGCTGCGGCCAGGGCCGCCGGGGTGGCCAGGGAGAGCGCACAGGGACAACTGATGATCAGCACCGCCAATGTCACTTCAAACGCCCTGGCGGGTTCGTGCCCATACCACCAGAGGGCAACCCCCACCGCCACTCCGAGCAGCGCCCCTACAAATCTTCCGGCAACCCGGTCGGCCAGCTGGGTGATGCGAGGTTTTTCGCTCTGGGCGCGATCCAGCAGCCGGACGATGGCCGACAACAGGGTCTCCTCACCCACCCGATCTACCCGCATGACCAGAGGACTCTCGCGGTTGACCGTGCCACCCACCAGGGCATCACCGGGTTGACGCAAACGTGGCAGGCTTTCCCCGGTCAGCAAGGCTTCGTCCACCGTGCTGAGGCCTTCCAGCACCACACCATCCGCCGGGAGGGTCTCGCCGGGACGCACGCGCACCCGGTCACCCGGCACCAGTTCGCCCACCGGCACCCATTCATCGGCGGTTTCACCTATCCGCAGTGTCATGGCCGGAATCAGCCGCGCCAGCGCATCGATGCGTTCGGCCGCCTTGTGGCGGGCGGCGAGTTCGAGAAAGCGTCCGGTCAGCAGTAAAAAGGTAAACATCGTGACCGAGTCGTAATAAACCTCGCCGCCGCCCAGGATCGTGAACCAGAGACTGGCCAGAAAGGCCGAGCTGAGCCCCAGGGCCACCGGGACATCCATGCCGGCCTGGCCGCGCCGGAGATCCCGCCAGGCACCCCAAAAAAAGGGATACGCCGAATAGGTCAGCACCGGCAGCGTCAACACCAGGCTGACCCAGCGCAGGAAGGTTTCCATGGCGGGGTCGAGATCCCCCGTTCCGCCATACCAGGCCACCGCCAACATCATCACCTGCATCATGCCAAATCCGGCCACGCCCAAGCGCCGGAGCGCCAGGCTCCGTTCCCGCAGATACAAGCCCTCCTGACGGTGCGGATCAAAGGGATGCGCCCGATAGCCGATGGCGGCAATGGCCTGAAAGATTTCGCTCAACAAGAGACGGCGGTTGTCCCATCGCACCCGGGCACGATGGTTGGTGTAATTAATGCGAAACTCGACCACGCCCGCCAAGGCGTTCACATGGCGTTCGTTGAGCCAGAGACAGGCGGCGCAGGTAATCCCTTCGAGGATCAACACCGCCTCGCGGACATCGCCGCTACCGCTGACAAAACTCCGCTGGATGGCGGGATTGTCGTAGATTGCCAGGGATTTCAGGGTGTTGAGAATTTCATCCTGGGGACGTTGGCCAGGTTCGGTGCGCTGGCGGTAAAAATCGTCGAGACCGCCGGCCACAATGGCCTCCGCCACCGCCTGACAGCCGGCGCAACACATCTCGCGGCTTTCCCCCAGCACCAAAGCCCGATATCTATCCCCGGAGGGAACCGCGAGTCCGCAATGAAAACACGCTGGTCTAGTCGACGCTGCGGCGTTTTCAGGAATCAGGGGGATGGCGCCGGCAAGGCTTCTGAAAATAGAAAGACAACACCGAGGAAGCCGCATGAAATAACCAGGCCAGAAAGAATCCGCCGGTATACACCCCGAGCGGATCGGCACCAGGAATCAAATTGGCGGGGTCAAAAGTGGCGAAAAATAATACCGTGGCCAATCCGGCAACCAGAAACGAGGGCCAAAATACCGCGATACACCACAGCCTCCGCCTCGGAATCCCGGGGGTACCTGAGAAATGGGAAGATGGCACATCCGACATCATTGTAGGTGACCTCCAAGCGATATGTGAGTCTGTTGGGGAAGATGGATTCGCCCTCTCAGGCGCCAGGTACGGTTTTTTGGGGGGGGCTCGACAACAACATGCCAGTACCCCGCAACGGGTGCCTGTAGCAGATTGCCGACAAACACACCCTCCGCGTCGCGATTCAGGGGGATGGTGACATCGTAGCCAGCCCGGGTGGGGTGAAGCAGTTTGAGATGTAACGCGGCAAGGCTGTCAATGCCATTCCCGGCAAGACTCAGCCGAACCTGACCGGGAAACGCCAAAAATTGCAACTCAGCGCGTAGGGACAGCTGTTCGGCCATGTGGTCGCGAGCCAGATCCTGATTGGTCGCAAGCCCCGCCTTGTAATAATCGTCCACCACCAGCGGGTCGGGGGCGTTTAGCGCGAAATACAGCAGCACCGTCCCGACCATCACCGATGTGGCGGGAATGGCGATCAAAAACCACGGCCAGAATTGGCGATACCAGGGAAGGTCGATTGTATCGTTCATGAAAATCTCAAATCTCGATCATTAGCGCTTGGCGAATGGGCCTAGAAAACGCGCTTCTTCGGTGACGTGAAGATGAGGATTCTCCGTCTCGCTCACCGTGAAACGAATCCGGGTACTACGCGCCTGAAGCTGGGCGGGATCGACCCGGACGGTGACCGGTTGAGCCAGTACCTCGCCGCTCGATAGTTCAATCGGCCGTTCCATCCCCTGAAGGAACAGACCCTCAAGTCCTGACACACTGACCGCATAACGGTGCGCTTTTTCATCCATGTTCATGACCTTGAGGGTGTAGACATTTTCCACCCGGCCATCGTCGAGTTCACGAAACAGTACGCTGCGGTCGCGAATGATGTCCAGGGCCAACGGCACACGGTGTCCGAGGGCATAGACGAATCCCGCCGTGGCCGCGAGCAGAATGACGATATAGGCCACCACCCGTGGCCGCAGGATGCGGGTGGGGTTGCCGGATATGGCATTTTCCGTGGTGTAACGGATCAACCCCTTGGGAGAGCCGATCTTGTCCATGACCTCGTCACACACATCGACACAGGCGGCGCAGGCGATACACTGTTCCTGCAAACCCTGGCGAATATCAATACCAGTCGGACACACCTGCACGCACAGGGTACAGTTGATGCAGTCACCCAACCCCTGAGTGTGAGGATCCACGCCGCGCGAGCGCGGACTGCGCGGTTCGCCGCGACGGCTGTCATACGAAATAATCAGCGTGTCCTTGTCGAACATTGCGCTCTGGAAGCGTGCATAGGGACACATATAGATGCACACCTGCTCGCGCAGCATTCCGGCGTTGAGATAGGTGGCAAAGCCGTAAAAAAATACCCAGAAGGTTTCCCAAGACCCGGATGAGAAGCTCCACAGGTCGTTAGCCAGTTCCTTGACGGGCACGAAATAGCCCATGAACACAAACCCGGTAAACCCGGCAAACGCCAGCCAAATCAGGTGTTTTAGCAATTTTTTTAGGAGTTTGCCGGGGTCGTTCCAGGGTTTGCGATCCAGGCGCAACTGTTGTGGCCGGTCGCCCTCGATGATCCGTTCAATCCACAAAAAGGTTTCGGTCCAGACCGTTTGCGGACAGGCATAGCCACACCACAAACGCCCGGCCAGCGTCGTGAAGAAAAATAGCGAGATGGCTGCTATCAACAACAGCAGCGACAGATAGAAAAAATCCTGCGGCCAGAACACCAGGTCGAAGATATAGAACTTGCGATGGGGCAGATCAAACAGGATCGCCTGCCGATCTTTCCAGGGGATCCAGGGCATGACGTAGTAGAGACCCAACAGAGCCAAAGCACCCACGACCCGCCACCTGGCAAATACCCCACGAACCTCGCGAGGGTGGATGGTTTGCTGTTTGGCGTAAAGAATATCCGGGTCAGCTACGCTGGAGGATTTTGACTGCGATTTGGCCATCAATCACGCCTTGTCATAGAGAAACCAAGCTGTGTGGGACGGGGCCGCTGTATCGAGACAGCGGCCCCGGTTCGATCAACGGCTCAGACGCTAGCGGTGAGACAAGCCATAGACATAACCCGCCAGCAAGTTAACCTTGGAGGGGCCCAGCAACTCGCCGTGGGCCGGCATCACGCCACTGCGTCCGCCAACCAGGGTTTCCTTGATCGCTGTCAGGGTGCCACCGTACAGCCAAACGCTATCGGTCAGGTTGGGCGCGCCCAAGACGGCCATCCCCTTTCCTTCCGGGCCATGACAGGCAAAACACGTCCCCTTGCCATTGAAAATGGCCTTACCCGCCTCGGCCAGCCCAGCATCGACCTGGCCTCCACTCAACGTCTTGACGTAGTGGGCGACCTGATCGATCTCGGTATCGGATAAATGGGCCTTTTGAGGCGGCATCCGGCCCGTCATACCCACCCCCCGGCCTTGGGTGATGGTGGCCTTGAGGATGTCCGGCTCACCACCCCACAGCCAATCGTTGTCGGTCAGGTTGGGATACCCCTTGTTACCTTTGGCATCCGACCCATGACAGCTCGCGCAATAGGTCAGAAACAGCCGTTCCCCCATCTTCGTGGCCTGTGGATCCTTAATCATGGCGGGGAGATCCATTTTGGCGTACTTGTCAAACAGGGGGCCGTAGTCCTGCTGAGCCGTCTGCATCTCCTCTTGGTATTGGCCTTCCTGACTCCAGCCCAACAACCCCCGGAAGTGGCCAAAACCGGGATACAGCACCAGATAGACCAAAGCAAACACAATGGTGATATAGAACAGGTACAACCACCACCGTGGCAACGGATTGTTGAACTCCTGAATACCATCCCAGCTATGATGGGTCGGTTGACCGTGAGCCACCTCGTGATCCTGTTTGAGACTGCTCCACCAGATGAGCCACACGCAAGCAAGAATATTCAGCACCGAGACGATGCCAATCCACCAATTGATACCATTGCTCATTGCCTAGCCTCCGACCGACCTTGATTCTCGTGCAATTCATCACCCTCTAGCGGCATCCTCGCGGCGTCCGCAAAGGACTTTTCCCGCTTGCTACTGTAGGCCCACAGAACGATCCCCAGAAAAACCAATGGCATTAAAACTGCGCTAATAATACTGAACAGATGCATGTCCATGGCGGGTCACCGTTTGTCGCTGGGCAACTGGGTGCCCATGCCTTGAAGATAGGCCACCAAGGCATCCTGTTCGGTTTTTCCGACCACCGATGGCTTGGCATTGGCAATCTCGCCATCGGTATAGGGCACACCCAGGATACGCATGACACTCAACTTCCTGGCCGTGTACTGGCCATCGAGCTGAGTCTTGGCCAGCCACGGGAAGCCCGGCATGTTCGACTCGGGAACCACGTCGCGGGGGTTGTTCAGATGCTCGCGATGCCAATCATCGCTATAACGGCCACCGACACGGGCGAGATCCGGCCCCGTGCGCTTCGAGCCCCACAGAAAGGGATGGTCATAGACAAATTCTCCGGCCTTCGAGTATTCGCCATACCGTTCGGTCTCGGCCCGGAAGGGACGAATCATCTGCGAATGGCAGACATTGCAACCCTCGCGGATGTAGATGTCGCGACCTTCCAGCTCCAGTGCGGTATAGGGCTTGCGATGGGCCGGCACCGGTTCGGTGGTGTCCTTGATAAAAAACAACGGAACGATTTCGACCAGCCCGGCCACGCTCACTACCAGGAAGATGAGGACGGCCATTAGAAAGCCGTTTTTTTCTATTACATCGTGTTTCATGACTTTATTCTCCCCATCAGGCCAGCTGTGGTTTCGGAATGATCACCTCGGCGGATCCACGGCCCGCCACGGTTTTCCACACGTTGTATGCCATCATCAGCATGCCCAGAAGGAATACCGCACCACCCGCGACCCGCATGACGTAGTAGGGATACATCCGCACCAATGCCTCGACAAAGCTATAGGTCAAGGTGCCATCATCGTTAACCGCACGCCACATCAAGCCCTGCATAATACCGGCGATCCACATGGAGACAATGTACAACACCACGCCGAGGGTGGCCGTCCAAAAGTGCCAGTCGATGAGTTTGATGCTGTACATCTGCTCACGGCCAAACAGTTTGGGAATCAAGGCATACATGGCACCGATGGAGACCATGGCAACCCAACCCAAAGCACCGGAATGGACATGACCGATAGTCCAGTCGGTGTAGTGGGAGAGGGCATTGACGGTCTTGATCGCCATCATCGGGCCTTCAAAGGTCGACATGCCGTAGAAAGAGATCGACACGATCAGGAATTTCAGAACGGGATCGCTACGCAATTTGTGCCAGGCACCGGACAGGGTCATGATGCCGTTGATCATGCCGCCCCAAGAGGGCGCGAGCAAAACCAGCGAAAAGACCATTCCCAGGCTCTGGGTCCAGTTGGGCAGTGCGGTATAGTGCAGGTGATGGGGTCCGGCCCACATATAGGTGGAAATCAGCGCCCAGAAATGCACCACGGACAGCCGATAGGAATAGACGGGACGACCCGCCTGCATCGGAACGAAGTAGTACATGATGCCGAGAAACCCGGCCGTCAGGAAGAATCCTACCGCGTTGTGTCCATACCACCACTGCACCATGGCGTCGATCGCGCCGGGATAGACCGAATAGGCATTCATCCAGCTCCAGGGAATGGCCGCGCTGTTGACGATGTGTAATAGCGCCACCGTGATGATAAACGCGCCAAAGAACCAGTTGGCAACATAGATATGAGGGGTTTTGCGTTTAAAAATGGTGCCGAAGAAGACAACGGCGTACGTCACCCACACCAGGGTGATGAGAATGTCAATGGGCCATACCAATTCGGCATATTCTTTGCTAGACGTATAACCCAGGGGTAGGGTAATGGCGGCCAGCAGGATCACCAGTTGCCAGCCCCAGAAGGTGAATGCCGCCAGGGTATCGCTAAAGATACGGGTGTGGCAGGTGCGCTGGACGACATAGTAGGAGGTGGCGAACAACGCCGAACCCCCAAAGGCAAAAACCACCGCATTGGTGTGGAGAGGTCGCAACCGGCTAAAAGTCAGCCACGGAATATCGAAATTGAGCATGGGCCACGCCAGCTCGGCGGCGATGTAAACCCCCACCGCCATGCCGACGATACCCCAAACCACGGTCATGATGGCGAACTGCCTCACGACGGTGTAATTGTAAGTAGTCTCGGTAGACATCAAGTTTTTCCCCCCCCTACCTAAAAATTTTCAGAGAAATCCAGGTTACCCGCACAGCACCCACGGTACTGCCTGGCGGAATGCTATCACTGTGATTTAATATTATGAAATATTCTGAAATAGGTAGGCGCTTTAACAATTATATTGGAGCGTTTCGATGTCTTGTAGTCTGGGTGGCTCCCTAATTCTTGGCGAATTTTCCTACCTCCTCGCCTTTACCGCCGGTCTTCTCGGTAGCGGCCATTGCATCGGAATGTGCGGGGCGTTGGTGTCGGGATTTTTCCTGCGATTTGCGGCTCAGGGCACGCCCTGGTTGGCCGTGGTGGCCTATCATGCGGCCCGCCTGCTCGTGTATGCCCTCATGGGTCTGATTGCCGCAGCCTTGGGTGCCGTGCTGATTAAAACCGGCGCTTTTGGCCAGATCCAGAGCCTCCTCCAGATCGTGGCAGGTGCGGTGGTGATTTTGCTGGGTTTGGAAACCCTAGGGGTCTCCCCCTGGCGTCTGACATTCTCTTTTGTCAAAGGTTCCTGGCTTCACAAACTCCTCGGCACCCCCAGGCAAAATACCCTCTGGCGGGCTGCCCTGGGCGGCGTGGTCAACGGCCTGATGCCCTGTTCCATGACCCTGGCGGTAGCCGTCACGGCCATCAACGCGACCACGCCCCTGGACGGTGGCCTGTTGATGCTGGCCTTTGGGGTTGGCACCCTGCCGTCGATGCTTTTTGTCAGCACCCTGTTTAGCACCCTTGGGGTCACGGCGCGTAGCCTGCTTCTCAAGGGTGCGGCGGCGGTTGTCATTGTGCTGGGTGTGGTGACCCTCTATACAGGGTTAGCGCATTTTCAATCCATCGCATAAACAGGCGATTTTAGAATCCACCGTCAAGATTTAGGGGGATGGTCGGCCACCACGACCCCAAAATCCGTGGCAATGGCCTGCGGATCGTGGGGCGCACTGAAAATGGCCGACAACCGGGCCTCGGGATCGATCAGCAGGATCGAGCTGGAGTGATCGACCACATGTCCCAAGGCACTTTCGGGCATCGCTACCCGTTGATACAGCAAGCCCAACTGCCGGGTAAAGGCCTGGAGGGCGTCATCGCTACCCGTACCCCCCCGAAAATCCGGACTAAAGTAATGGACATACTCGGCTAGGTGTTGTGGGGTATCGCGTTCCGGGTCAACCGACACAAACAGAAAATTCGCCGCTGGTTTTGCCCCGCTGGGGGTAATTTGGCGTGCCACGGCGACGAAAGTGGCCATGAGGGTCGGACAGATGTCCGGACAGGCGGTATAGCCGATGGCGAGGAAAGTCCAGTGGCCGCGCAGGCTGTCAAGGGTCAGCGGCTGGCCGTCTTGATCAGTGAGGGTAAAAGGCTGTAGGGGCCGAGGGTTGGGGAGTTTTGTGCCGGTTTTGAGGACGACCTCGGCGATGGGTCGGGCGGTTGCGGGCACCCAATAATCCATGCCGAACCAAACCCCGGCCACTGCCGCGCCAATGGCAATCACAAAGGCCAGGCGGACGATGAAACCCGCTTCTTGTGTGGGTTCCTCGTGCATCAGGCAAACTTCTCATGAGACAGGCTGTCGGAGGCGGTCAGGGCGTGAAGCAGGGCCACCAGAGTCAGCAACAGGAGGGCCGCGCCACCATTGTGCGCCACCGCTACCTCAATCGGCAGATGACCCAGCACGCTGCCAATACCCAAGCCAAGCTGCACCAGTAGCACTGCGCCCAAGGCCAACCCCAGGCGGCCATGGGTCGGATAGTTGGCGCGACGCCATACCAGCACGGCCAAGATTCCCAGATAAACAAACAGGATCAGTGCCCCCAGCCGGTGGACGAGATGGATCGCGGTACGAGCCGCGCTATCCAGCACACCGCCTTCGTAATTCACCCCAAGTCCGCGCCACAGGGTAAAGGCCTCGCTAAAATCCGTAGGCGGCCACCACTGGTTCCAATAACAGGTGGGAAACTCGCTACACCCCATGGCCGCGTAGTTACTGCTAGTCCAACCCCCCAACAGAATTTGCAGGGAGAGCAGCAGCAAGCCGATAACAACCCAGGGCTTCAGACCGGCCAACAGCGTGTGGACGGGCGCGATGAAACAGCCGCTCGAGCGTAGTGCAAGCCATCCCAGGAGCGCCAAGGTAGCCATGCCTCCTGCCAGGTGGGCGGTGACAATCACCGGCTTGACCAGCCAGGTCACCGTCCACATGCCGAGTAATCCCTGAAAAATCACCAGAGCCACGAGTACGGTGGGAAGGCCCACCGGCAGATCGCTGCGGCGATGGTTGCGCCAGGCCGCCACGGCCAACAGAAGGATGACCAATCCCAAACCGCTGGCCAGATAACGATGGATCATCTCCTTCCAGGCCTTGGTCATCTCCAGGGGACGTTGCGGATAGGACTGGTTGGCGGCAGCGACGGCCTCTTGGGCGGCTGGTACCACCAGACGGCCATAGCAACCGGGCCAATCCGGGCAACCGAGCCCTGCGTTGGACAGCCGCACATAGGCACCGAATGTCACCACGATGAACGTCAACAAAGCCGCAAGGCCCGCGAAAGTGGCAAAGGTGGTTCGCTTCACGCTATTTTCTCCCCTAAAAGCTGTATAAAATGGCACAATCAAATTAACGAACAGGTGACGACAACAATGGCTGAGAATACGCTAATAATGGGTGATAGGGGAACCTTCTCGAAGGAACAACGACGGTTGCCCATCGCCTGGCTGGCGCTCGGTATCACGGCTCTGGCCCTGGCCGGCCTATTCGCGATACTGCTGGTGCTGGCCCGTACTCCTGGCCTGTCGGACTGGTTTCCCTCGGTAGATTTTTTTCGCATCGCCCTGGTGGTTCATGTGGATCAGTCGGTGCTGATCTGGTTTCTGGCCTTTGCCGGCGTGTTGTCGAGCCTGCGCTCGGCGGCCCCTACGGTCATGGCCTGGCTAGCCTTCGCCATTGCGGCCCTGGGCTGCCTGCTGGTGGCCGCCGCGCCCTTTCTGGGCGTCGGCAATCCCCTTCTCAACAATTATGTGCCAGTTCTGGCGCATCCGCTCTTTCTCGCGGCCTTGCTGGTCTTTGGTGCCGGCATCCTGTTGCAGGTTCTGGCCTACCTGGGTGGCGCGGCGAGCCGCCTATCCTGGCAAGATCCACTGGGGATCGGGATCTTGTCGACCGCCGTGGCAACCCTGATCGCCGGGTTGTCGCTGGCCTGGACTTGGTATGGCCTGTCGGCCCTGTGGGAGGGCATGGCCTACTACGAAAATCTTTTTTGGGGGGCTGGCCATGTGCTGCAATTTACCTATACCCAGCTGATGCTGGTCGCTTGGCTGTGGCTAGCCCAGTCGCTGGGACGCCCGATGGGTCTGAAAGCCCCCTGGCTGTCGGGGCTCTTGGTATTGGGGGTGCTGCCCCTGGCGTTGGTACCGGTGATTTATGCGGTTCATACGTTCGATTCAGCAGGCATATGGCAGGCCTTTGGCAACCTGATGAAACACGGCAATGGCTTGGCAGCGGTGCCTGTGGGACTGATCCTCGGAGTGGCGCTCGTCCGTCACCGGAACCTCCCTGTCGCCGAGGATCAACAGCCGGTTTACCGGGCCCTCATCGCATCGGTGATATTGTTCGCGGCGGGAGGTGTGCTGGGGGTACTGATTGCCGGGGTCAATACCATCATCCCGGCCCATTACCACGGTGCCATCGTGGGTGTCACCCTGGCGCTGATGGGACTCACCTACCACCTGTTGCCAAGGTTAGGTTTTGGCCGTCCAGTGGGCGCGATGGCACGGTGGCAACCCGTGGTTTATGGCGTAGGACAGGTGTTGCACATCAGCGGTCTCGCGGCGTCCGGGGCCATGGGCATCCAGCGTAAAACCGCAGGCGCTGCTCAGGGCCTCGAAAGTCTTGGGGCCAAGACCGCGATGGGCGTCATGGGCTTGGGCGGACTGTTGGCGGTGATTGGCGGGATCCTGTTTGTGATCGTCGTCTTGCGCGCTTTCACACAACGCACACCCGCAAACGATTGATTCCGGGAACTATATATTAAGCCAACGAATTAGCCCACCCCTGTGCTTGCGGTGGGCGTCAATTCGCTCGGCCAGGGCGGCAACGACACCTGGGTCGCCTTCACCATGCAACAACCGCCCTCCCCTACTGGCCGAGCAGCAGATCCAGATACTGTCGGGCGATGGTTTCGACCTGGTAGGGAGCCGCCGCCTCGGCCAACAAGGTGAGCGGTGGCGGAGCTTCGAGAGTTTCCCGGATCGCTTGCGCCAACCTTGTCACATCACCCACCGGAACCAGAGCACCATAGCGGCCATCGGCGAGGATTTCACGGGGGCCGTGCGGACAATCAGTCGCCACCACCGGCGTACCAGCCGCCAGAGCCTCGGCCAAGGCATTGCCAAAACCTTCGTAGCGGGAAGATTGCACAAAAAGATCCGCCGCTGCCAAGGCCGGGTAGGGATTGGTAATGAAACCGGGTAGATCGACCGCCGCACCGACCCCTAGATCCTCCGCCAACTGGCGCAATGAGGCCTCGCGTCGGCCCCGGCCATAGATCAGCAGCCGACAGGGCTGCTCGGTCTGGACTTGCGCAAAGGCCCGCAACAAGGTCTCAAAATCCTTGCGTTCACAGAGTTCTCCCAGTCCCAGAATCACTGGCAGTTTTTTTTGCGTTTTTTGCGTCAGCCAGGGATGTTCCACGGGTTGGGCTAGGGCTGCGCTAAAGGCCGGAGTCAGAATCGGGTTAGGGATCACCTGGATCCGTGCCCGGGGTAATCCAATATTCCTGGCCAGATCCTCGGCCACGCCTCGGGAAGGCACCAGCACCGCGTCCGCCAGCCGGTACAGATAGCGCATCGACAGCCATTGCACCAAGCGTTTGGGCCGATGTTGGCGGGCCAGATCCTCGGAGGCGGTCATGCCGGTGCGCACCACTAGGCGGGTGTCGCTCCGCGCTAGGCGGACGGCCAGCAAGGCCAGGCGATTGACCTTGTCCTTGTCGGTTAGCAGCGCCCGGGGCCGATGATGGCGCAGGTAGCCTACCAGGGCCGGCAATGCGGTATGCACATGGGCGGCGGACAAGGCGACCAAGTGTACGCCCGGCGGTGGATTTTTAACATGGGGGCCGTGGTGCCGGATCGTCAGAAGATCCACCGGGCCACCCAGCCGGGCCAGTTCCGGCAACAGGTTGGCGATCAGCCGGTCGACCCCACTGTGACCCGAGGTGGCGGCCAATAGGGCGAGGGGGCGCTGATTCATGCCATGGCGTACTAGTTGTTCTCCAGAAAAAGACAACTGCTCAACTGCTCAGCCCTCTTGAAAGATGGGAAAATTCTGAGCATCCTTCAAAAAAAGCCCGAAAGTATTTTACACATTTGACTCGCCGTTCGCCCTAAGCTGTGAGCCTGTCGAACAGTCGAAGGGCGAACAGTACAGGTCAGACAGGCTCCTAATCGATGGCCCTAACAGGTGCGATGCCGAGCAGAATCGCTAATCCCAGCAGGGCGGCAAGGGTGATTGCGAGGGAGACCCGATACAGCAGACGCCAACCCGTATTGGCCTTGCGGGTGATCCGGAAATCCTTGATGTAGATGGTTTCGCAAGCACCGTTGCCGGTGTCGGTGCGGGTGATGCTGGTTCCCCGCTGAAACCCGCCGGCGTGGGAGTAGCGAGCCAATTGGCCTGACAGGTGGACATGATCGCCGATCTCGGCGGACTTGATGGCCTTCTGGAGCAAAGGCTTGTGGGCCAGCAGGTGGTTGTTCGAGAGTTGATCCCAGGCAAACCGTTGGGCGGTCTCGGCATCCGCCGTGGATATCCAGCAAGTCCAGGTGGTGTTTTGATAGGTCATGTCGCGAAAGATCCCAGAAGCGACATTGCTGCCCCAGACAACGCAGAGGTCGCGGATGTTGATAAAGTCCTGCCAGTCCTTGAAATGATAGATGTCGCTGAAGGCGTCGCTGTCATGCAGGCTGACCACGACGCCGTCGAGTTCGTAGTCAAACAAAGGCTCAATGGTGTAGAGAATCCCTTGGGTCTTGATCTGAAAGGGGGGCGAGGCGGTGGGGGTCTGTCGAGGTTCTTCAAGCTGCGATTTGTCGTAGAAGGACGGGGGTGGCAGCTGATCCTTCTTCCAATGACTCCAGAGGGTCAGTCCCAGACTGGCAAGAAACACCAGCAGCAACAGTTGATTGAGCTTCCGATAGGGAAAACTTCCAGGTTCGATGGCCACCAGGGTCGGCCGAACTTCCTGTCGGATCTTGGCCTGAGCCTGGTGATACTTGGCAAAGACAATCCCGCAGCGGCGGCAGAGGGTGCCGGGCGGCTGTGGTTCATCACAACTCGGGCAGCGCAGGCTGTCCGGGCCGATGTGCCGGGAGGAGAACCCGTTGTTCATCCGGTGTGGCTCCGGCATGGGTAAACTCTTGAAAAACCGGGTGGGGCCATGGAGAACCTCGGGTGCATGGGCGCTTGAAAGAATAGTGTACTGATGTGCTGATCCATTGCCCAATGGACAGGGTCTGCCCCAACCGGGTATCGTCTCGGCATCCATAGATCCTACGGAGAGAGAGACCATGAGCGCTACTACCATACCTTTGCCCGCATCGATACCCAGGTACGTTGCCGATGCCCCCGAGTCATTCTTCCACCTGGTTTATCCTGATAGTGACGCTAATCCCATGTCCGACAACACCCGGCAATTCGAAGCCATTGTGACGATTCAGGGCGGTCTTGCCGCACTCTTTGCTAGCCGATCCGATGTGTTTGTGGCTGGCGATCTGCTTTGGTATCCGGTGGAAGGCGACAGTACCCTGCGCGCGGCACCCGATATCATGGTGGTGTTCGGGCGATCCCCCGGCCATCGCGGTTCCTATATCCAGTGGCGCGAGGATCAGATCCCGCCCCAAGTGGTGTTTGAGGTGCTGTCGCCGGGCAATACGGTCGCCGAGATGACGCGCAAGTTTCGCTTTTACGAGCGCTACGGGGTTGAGGAATATTATCTGTACGATCCGGATCGGGGAAATCTGGATGGCTGGCTGCGCCGGGAGAACGGGCTGGAAAATATCCCGGACATGGAAGGCTGGATCAGTCCGCGTCTCCGGATCCGCTTCAGTCTGGCGGGCACCGAGCTCGTACTCTACCGGCCTGATGGGCGGCGTTTCGAGACCTATGTGGCTCTTGCCCAGCGCGCCGAACGGCTCGCCGAACGGTTGCGGGCACTGGGCGTTGATCCCGACACCCCCTGATCTGGATTATTGGCCGGGCACTGTTCTTGCTTAAAACTATCGAATACCAAACCAATCAGGGGGTGACGATGTTTTTCCAGCGCCTGTCTTTCCGGTTTTGGCGGCGGCTCTGTCTGGCGCTGTGTGGTCTCTGTTCCCAGGGGGGACTGGCGGCTACGAGTGTTACCAGTACGCCGGTGTTGTCTCAATACAGTCTCTATCCCGGGGCGATGTCTGGCGATGGGCGCTATCTGGTCTTCAGCACCACGGCGACCGATCTTATAAGCGGCGACACCAACAAAAAACGGGATGTTTTCTTGCAGGACAACCTTTCGCGCACCCTGACTCGTGTGACGCTCTGTAACGGGAAGGAATTGCCAGGGGATGCGGATCAGCCGGTCATTTCACGCGATGGCCAGGTGATTGCCTTTGTCTACACCGACAGCGGCTCGGCCGCCAGTAGCGCGTCATCCAGCACGACCAATACCCCTATCGATCCTTGCACCAGCGGGCTCCTGGTGACAGGCGACACCAATAGCAAATCCGATGTCTTTCTGTTGGATCGCCAAACCCAGAAGTTCACCCGCGCCAGCGTTTCGTCGGCGGGTGTGCAGGCTAATGGTGCCAGCCAGAATCCGCGGCTCTCCGCCGATGGACGGTTTGTGGCGTTCAGCTCCGACGCGACCAACCTGGTTGCCGGGGATACCAACGGCAAGACCGACATCTTTGTCTATGACCAGGTCACCCAGGTGACCAGCCGTATTAACCTCGACCAAGACGGAAAACCGGCTAACGACAGCGCCGCCAACCCGGTGATCTCCGCAGATGGGCGTTATGTTGCCTTTTCATC
Source organism: Pseudomonadota bacterium (assembly GCA_037130945.1). Classification (GTDB taxonomy): domain Bacteria; phylum Pseudomonadota; class Gammaproteobacteria; order Chromatiales; family Chromatiaceae; genus JBAXSA01. The sequence goes on from JBAXSA010000023.1 coordinate 16,502, forward strand.
GGCGGCGACCAATCTGGTGACGGGAGTCACAAATCACGTCGAGAATATCTATGTGGCCGACCGGCTCACCGGTGGCATCGAGCGCGTCAATGTCACACCCAGTGGCGTTGAACCGGATGCCGCCTGCCGCTACCCGGATATGTCGGCCGATGGCCGGATCCTGGCCTTTCTGAGCAATACCAAGAAGTTTTTGCCACAGGGCAGTGGCAGCGGGGTGCAGCAGATCTATGTAAAAGACCGTATCAGCGGTCAGGTGGGCCTGGCCAGCCTGTCGAGTACGCAGGAGGAAGCCAATGCCGACAATAGTCCGCCAGTCTTGTCGGCGGATGGCCTGTATCTGGCCTTCCGTTCCAAGGCTACTAACCTGGTGACCAAGGATCGCAATCTGATGCCGGATGTGTTTATTCGCAGCCTCGCCAGTCAGACCACCCTGAGACTCAGCCAGACCCCAGCGGGCATCGAGGGCAATAACGAAAGCGGGCCACCGATTTTGTCCGGGGACAGCCAAACCGTGGCCTTTTTCACCCAGGCCACCAATCTCCGGGAACTGATTCCGGTGGGGGCGGTCATGCCGGTAGTGTCGCTTGGCACCCAACGGCCCCAAGCGCGTATCGGCCTCATGGCCGATCCCCTAGCCAAAACCTTGCGCCTGCGTCTCGATCTCATCCGCAATGGCCGTTCGGGTGGTGCCGATTGGTGGTTGGCGCGGATGTCCCCGGATGGCTGGTTTGAAAGCTATAACCTGGCGCTGGGCCGCTTTGTGGAAGGGTTTTCACCAGTGATTCAGACGCCCCTTCAGGGCGACCTTCTGGGTTTTGAAATCACGCTGGCCTATCCCCAAACCGCAGGCTGGTATACCTTCTGGTTTGGGCTCGATCTCGACGCCAATGGGTTACTCGACAACGACAGTCTCTACTACAGCGTCCAAGCCCTCTCTATTGTCCAGGGCACTCGCTGTACTTACGGGCCCGGCACCCATCTGGAGTGTCCCGGTACCGCCGATCCCAACGACCCCAACCGTTGGGAGATCTTTCACTGAGGGGGAATCAGCCGACGATGGCGCGAGACGGACGCTCGTAACCGCCAGAAACCAGACCCCGCCGGCTCCCCGCGAGAAATTGGGCAATCGCCTGAACCTCGGGGCAAGGATCCGCCGCCAGCCGGGCCAACACGTCGGCCCGTGGCAGGGCGGCCTCGTAGAGCATCCGATAGGCCTGCTGGATGGTGCTCCGGGTAGCCTGAGAAAACCCATTGCGGCGCAATCCCACGGTGTTGAGTCCCACCATCCTGGCACGATGGCCATCCACGGTCACATAGGGTGGGACATCCTGGGACACGCCGGTGACGCCCGCCACCATCACATAGGCCCCGATCCGGCAAAACTGGTGTACCGCTGTATGACCCGACAGAAAGACATGGTGGTCGAGTTCGACGTGACCGGCCAGCGTCGCCCCGTTGGCAAAGATGTTGTGGTCGCCGACCTGACAATCATGGGCGACATGGGCGTTGACCATCAGAAAA
>JBAXSA010000024.1:0-18018 GCA_037130945.1 Pseudomonadota bacterium
CCGGACATTGGCTATCACCATCGCGGTGCCGAAAAGATGGCCGAACGCCAGACCTGGCACAGCTATATCCCCTACACCGACCGGATCGATTATCTCGGCGGGGTGATGAACAATCTGCCCTATGTGCTGGCGGTCGAGAAGCTGGCGGGGATCGAGGTGCCGGATCGCGTCAAGACGATCCGGGTCATGCTGGCGGAATTTTTTCGCATTACCTCCCATCTTCTGTTTCTCGGCACCTTCATTCAGGACATCGGCGGCATGACACCGATCTTTGTCATCTTCACCGACCGACAGAAGGCCCACCGGGTGATCGAGGCCATCACCGGTGCGCGCATGCACCCTGCCTGGTTCCGTATCGGCGGCGTGGCCCAGGATCTGCCGCAGGGTTGGGATGGTTTGGTGCGGGAATTCATAGACTGGCTGCCGAAACGGCTGGTCGACTACGAAAAGGTGGCGATCCAGAACGGCATTCTCAGGGCGCGTACCATCGGGGTGGCACAGTACAACCAGGACGAGGCCCTGGCCTGGGGCGTGACGGGGCCAGGCCTGCGGGCCACCGGCATCGATTTTGATCTGCGCAAGGCGCGTCCCTATTCGGGGTACGAACACTTCGAGTTCGAGGTACCGCTGGCGACCCAGGGTGATGCCTATGATCGCTGTGTGCTACGCATCAAGGAGATCCGCCAAAGCCTTCGCATCATCGAGCAATGTCTCAACAACATGCCGGCCGGGCCGTACAAGGCGGATCATCCGCTCACCTGCCCGCCACCCAGGGAACAGATGCTCCAACACATTGAGACCCTGATTACCCATTTTCTCGCCGTATCGTGGGGGCCGGTGATGCCGTTTGGCGAATCGAGCCAGATGGTGGAGGCCACCAAAGGGATCAACAGTTATTACCTCACCTCGGATCATGGCACCATGAGCTACCGGACTCGTATCCGCACACCCAGTTTCCCCCATCTGCAGCAGATTCCCTCGGTCATTCGGGGATCCTTGATCTCGGATCTGATCGCCTATTTGGCCAGCATTGATTTCGTGATGGCCGATGTCGACCGTTGATTTTAAATCCATGAACCCGATCACCCCGGCGTTCGCGTTCTCTGCGGAGGAACAGGCGGAGATTGAGCAGGCCATACATCATTACGAGCATCCGCGTGCCGCCCTGATCGATGTCCTGAAGATCGTACAAAAATATCGCCGTTGGGTCGAAGATGGCGCAATTCCGGCGATTGCCAATAGTTTGGGCATTGCCGTCGCCGATGTCGAGGGTGTGGCAACCTTCTACAACCGCATCTATCGCCGTCCCGTGGGGCGTCATGTGATTGCCCTGTGCGACAGCGTCAGTTGCTTTCTCACCGGATTCGATTTAGTTCATGCCTCCCTTCAACAGAGGCTGGGTATCCAGTCGGGCGAAACCACAGCGGACAACCGCTTTACCCTGCTACCGGTCAGTTGTCTCGGGGTTTGTGATCACGGGCCGGCCCTGATGATCGACAACACCACCCATTGCCCGGTGACACCTGGCAATTTGCAGCGGATTCTGGAGCAGTATCCATGAAAACCAATGTGAATCTGGGCATGGCGGCCATGAGTCCGGAAACCCATCCACTCACCTGGCGTTACAGTCAGGCGGTGGGGCCCGTACTCGACATCGGGCATTACCAGGACATGGAAGGCTATGTGGCGCTGCGCAGGGCATTACAGGACATGCAGCCCGCCGATATCCAGCAGAGGGTCAAGGATTCCAAACTCCGTGGCCGGGGCGGGGCGGGTTTTCCCACGGGCATCAAGTGGTCTCTGGTGCCCATGGGGCCAAAGGCCGGACAGAAGTATTTGATTTGCAATGCCGATGAAATGGAGCCCGGCACCTTCAAGGATCGCGTGCTGATGGAAAATCTTCCGCATCAGCTGATCGAGGCCATGATTATCACGGCCTATGCGCTCCAGACCACAAAGGCCTTTATCTTTCTGCGGGGCGAATATGGGCTGGCGGCGGCGCGTCTGAATCAGGCCATCGGCGAGGTTCGGGTGGCGGGCTTGCTGGGCACGGACATCCTCGGCACCGGATTCAGTCTCGACTTGCAAGTTCATACGGGTGCGGGACGCTATATCTGTGGCGAGGAAACCGCCCTGATCAATTCTCTGGAGGGGCGTCGCGCCAATCCCCGCGCTAAACCGCCCTTTCCCCAGATCCTGGGAGCCTGGGGCCGTCCCACCAATGTCAACAATGTCGAAACCCTCTGTCATATTCCGGGGATTATCCTGCGCGGTGCCGAATGGTTTAAAGGTTTATCGTGCGGCAAGAGTCCGGATTCTGGTACCAAGCTCTATGGCGTGTCAGGCCGGGCTTGGCGGACGGGTCTATGGGAACTGCCGATCGGCACGACAGCGCGCGAGCTACTGGAGGTTCATGCCGGCGGTATGGCCGAGGGTCTTGAGTTGATGTGCTGGTTGCCCGGCGGGGCCTCGACGGATTTCTTGCTGCCCGAGCATCTGGATCTCGCCATGGACTACGACACCATCATGAAGGCCGGCAGCCGGATGGGAACCGGCTTGATGATCGTCATCGACCATCAGCAAAATATAGTTTCGGTGGTGCGAAATCTCGAGGAATTCATGGCACGCGAATCCTGCGGCTGGTGTACGCCGTGCCGCGAGGGCTTGCCCTGGATCGTCAAGGTACTGAAGGCGCTGGAGCGGGGTCAGGGCGAGACCGGCGATATTGAGTGGCTACAAGGTATGACACGCCACTTGGGGATCGGCCGGACTTTCTGCGCCCATGCGCCAGGTGCCATGGAACCCTTGCAAAGTGCGCTCAAATTCTTCAGGCAGGCATTCGAGAAGGGCATTTCTGCGATACACCCGTCCGATCCTCCAGGGCAGGCAAGCTAATGGCTACGATTCATGTCGATGGCAAGGCCTACCCGGTTAATGGGGCTCACAACCTTTTGCAGGCCTGTCTGTCGTTGGGGCTCGATATCCCCTATTTCTGCTGGCATCCGGCACTCGGCTCGGTGGGAGCCTGTCGTCAATGTGCGGTCAAGCAATACGCCAACGCCGACGATAAAACCGGACGCATCGTGATGTCCTGCATGACGCCCGCGCAGGACAATACCCTTATCTCCATCAACGACGAGGAGGCCCGGGCCTTTCGCCAGAACGTGATTGAATGGCTGATGGCCCATCATCCTCATGATTGTCCCGTGTGCGAAGAAGGCGGACATTGCCATCTTCAGGACATGACCGTGATGGTGGGTCATCATGCCAGGCGCTACCGTTTCAGCAAGCGTACCCACAACAACCAAGCGCTGGGCCCCTTCATCAATCACGAGATGAACCGCTGCATCGCCTGTTACCGTTGTGTACGCTATTACAAGGACTACGCCGACGGCACGGATCTCGGCGTGTTTGGCGCGCATGACAACCTGTATTTTGGCCGGGTCGCGGATGGCACGCTGGAAAGCGAGTTTTCCGGCAATCTGGTCGAGGTCTGCCCCACTGGTGTCTTTACCGACAAGACGCATTCCGAACGCTACAACCGCAAATGGGACATGATGTATGCCCCCAGCATCTGCCAGCAATGCGGGATAGGTTGCAACATCAGCCCCGGTGAACGCTATGGCGAGTTGCGGCGGATCGAGAACCGTTTTCACGGGGAAATCAACCGGTATTTTCTCTGTGATCGTGGTCGGTTTGGTTACGGCTACATCAATCGCCAGGATCGCCCGCGCCAACCCCTGGTGAAGGAGCCGGGAGGTTGGCGAACGCTCGATGGAGAAGCCGTCCTGGGAACCGTCGTGGGGATCCTGCGCGGGCGGAGGCTGATGGGTATTGGTTCGCCGCGTGCGAGCCTGGAGGCCAATCTTGCCCTCAAACAACTGGTCGGCGCGGAGAATTTCTCGGTCGGTATCGCGACTGACGAGCTGCGTCGCATCCGTCTGATCCTCGATGTCATGATGAATGGGTCGGTGCGAACCCCGAGTCTGCATGAGATCGAATCGTTCGATGCGGTTTTGGTACTCGGAGAGGATGTCACTCAGACAGCGCCTCGCGTGGCCTTGGCCTTGCGCCAAACGGTGAAAAATCAGGTACTGAAAGTGGCGGCGTCGCGCAAGGTCATGGCCTGGCAGGCCGAGGTGAATACGACGCTGGCGCTCTACGAACAGGGTTCGTTGTTTGTGGCCACCGCGATGGCTACCCGGCTGGACGACATCGCCACGGCAACCTTTTGGGCAGCGCCGGAGGACATCGCACGTCTGGGTTTCGCAGTGGCCCACGCGATTGATGCGCAAGCACCCGCCGTGGACTCTCTCGATGTCCCGATGGCTGACCTGTCGCAGCGAATCGCGAAGGCTCTGCTGGCAGCCGCAAAGCCCCTGGTGGTCTCGGGAACCGGCGCGGGGTCGGACGCCGTGATCCAGGCCGCCGCCAATATTGGCCTGGCTCTGACGCGGCAAGGCCGGCCCGCCGGTCTCTCGCTCATGGTGCCGGAGGTGAATTCCCTCGGGGTAGCCCTGCTGGAGGGGCAGCCGGTGGAGGAGGCACTGCACCGTCTGACCACCCATCCCGCAGATACGGTCGCGGTGATATTGGAAAACGATCTTTTTCGTCGCGCCGATGCGGAGCAAGTCCAGTCCGCCCTGAATGGCGCGATCTCCGTGGTGGTGATCGACCACCAGATGACCGCGACCGCCAAGGCTGCGGATGTCCTGCTGTCCTCTGCCAGTTTTGCCGAAGGTGACGGTACGGTGGTGAATAGCGAAGGACGTGCCCAGCGTTTCTTCCGGGTGTATGACCCGTCCTACTACGATCCCACCCAGGTCATCACCGAAAGTTGGCGATGGCTGCATCGGCTGGAAGGGCGGTTGCATGACCATGAGGAGACCTGGCTCTGTCTGGACGATGCCGTGCGGGCCTGCGCGGCCGAGTCGGCCTTGGCGCGCATCCTTGAGGCCGCGCCAGAATCCGGGTTCCGGATACAGGGTCTCCAGATTGCTCGTGCACCCTTCCGCTATTCGGGCCGTACGGCGCTTCGTGCTGATCGGTCTGTCCATGAACCGCGAGCGCCTCAAGATCCGGATTCGCCTCTGGCCTTTTCGATGGAAGGCTATAGCGGCCAGAACACCCCTGCTGCACTGCTCCCCTTTGTCTCTGCACCAGGTTGGAACTCGCCGCAGGCCTGGAATAAATTCCAGGATGAGGTGGGTGGACACTCGCGTGGCGGTGATGCGGGGATACGACTGATAGAACCCTCCGGGAAGGCCGATTATTTCAGCCATATCCCATCGCGATTCGTCGCACGCGAAAAACGCGGGTGCCTGGTGCCCCTGTATCACCTATTCGGTAGCGAGGAATTATCGTCGCGCTCGCCCCTGATCGAGACCTGCATGACCGGCGGCTATGTCATGATTCCGGCGGCGGATGCGATGCGTCTCGACATTCAGGAAGGCGACGAAGTAGAGATCCGGCTGGGAGACGACATTCTGCTATGCTTGCCGGCACGGCTCAGTCCTTCGCTTGCCCAGGGTCTATTGGGTTTGCCAGCCGGTTTCCCCGGCATTCCCCCGTTCTCTGTCAGACGGTGGGCGGTACTGAGAAAGCGAGGCTGACTGACGTGAGCGAATCCCTAAACCCCAGTGTCTTCGATTCGGCCATGACGCTCTTGGTCGTGTTTTTAATCGTGGCCATCAAGGCGCTGGTGATTCTCTTTGGCACCGTCATCGTGGCGGCCGTATTGAGCATCGTGGAACGCCGTCTGCTGGCCTTGTGGCAGGATCGTTATGGCCCCAATCGGGTGGGGCCTTACGGCTTGTTGCAATTGCCCGCTGACCTCTTGAAGATGTTTTTCAAAGAGGATTGGACGCCACCCTTCGCCGATAGGGTGACCTTTTGGCTGGCTCCAGCCATTGCCATGAGTTCCCTGTTGATTGGCTTCATGGTGGTTCCCCTGACGCCCACCTGGCGAGTCGCTGATTTTAATTTTGGACTCTTGTTTTTTCTTGCGATGGCGGGACTCGCTGTGTATGCGGTGATGCTGGCCGGCTGGTCGAGCAATAACAAATATGCTTTGTTGGGGGGGATCCGTTCGGCGGCCCAGACGGTCACCTACGAGGTATTTATGGGATTGTCGCTGATGGGGATCGTCGTCATGACCGATTCGTTCGACCTGGACGCCATCATCGAGGCTCAACGGGGATGCTGGTTCGTGGTGCCGCAATTTCTGGGTTTTATCACCTTCGCCTTGGCCGGGGTGGCCGTGGTTCATCGAAGTCCTTTTGATCTCCCGGAAGCCGAGCAGGAATTGGCCGCTGGCTACCATACGGAATATTCCGGCATGAAGTGGGGCATGTTCTTCGTCGGCGAGTATGTCGGCATCATCGTCATATCAGCCATGCTGGTGACCTTGTTTTTGGGTGGCTGGCTGCCGCTGCCGTACCTTGAATTCATTCCGGCCTCCTTTTGGTTCGCAGGCAAGACGGCTTTTTTTGTGATGCTCTTCATCCTGATTCGTGCCGCGTTGATGCGCCCGCGCTACGATCAAATCATGGATGCCGCCTGGAAGGTTTGTCTGCCCTTGACCTTGCTGAATCTCTTGGGCACAGCGGCCTTGGTCTTGTTAAACAGCGGAACCTCCGCAGGTGGGCCATAATGGCCCAAATGATTTCAGTAGTCAGGGGCATCGGGAGCCAGCTACGCAGCCTCTCCCTGGTTTTCCTGCGTGCCTTCCGCCAGCGGGATACCCTGCAGTATCCGGAACAGCCGGTCGAATTGCCCCCACGCTATCGTGGCCGGATCGTGCTGACACGCGATCCCCAGGGCGAGGAGCGCTGCGTGGCCTGCAACCTGTGCGCGGTCGTCTGTCCGGTAGCCTGTATTGCCCTACAAAAAGCCGAACGCGAGGATGGACGCTGGTTTGCGGAATCCTTCCGGATCAACTTTTCACGCTGCATTTTCTGTGGTTTTTGTGAGGAGGCCTGTCCCACCGCCGCGATTCAGCTCACCCCCGATTTTGAACTTGGGGAATTCAATCGCCAAAATCTGGTCTATGAGAAAGAGCATCTGCTCATCGCGGGATCTGGTAAAAACCCGGATTACGATTTTTATCGAGTCACCGGCATGACAATAGCTGGAAAACCCAAGGGTGCCGCGCAAAACGAGTCTTCCCCGGTGGATGTCAAAGGGCTTTTGCCCTGAGGAGGATGGGTATAATGCCAATCATTTTTTACCTGGTGGCGGCGATTGCCGTATTTTCAACGCTACGAGTGGTTACCGGGGCCAATCCGGTGCATGCCCTGCTGTATCTGGTCGTATCCCTGTTAGCGATGGCGATGATCTTCATGATGTTGGGTGCTCCTTTTGCCGCCATGTTGGAGATCATCATCTATGCCGGTGCCATCATGGTACTTTTCGTCTTTGTAGTCATGATATTGAATCTTGGCGAAGAGACGGTAGCCCAGGAGCGTCACTGGTTGCAGCCCATGGCGTGGTTGTTTCCGGGGGGGGCGTCGGCCTTCTTGCTGGGAGTACTCGTCGTGGCGCTGATTGGCAATGGGCTACACCCCCTGCAATCCGTTACGATCGATCCCAAACAGGTTGGCATTTCCCTGTTCGGTACCTACCTGCTGTTGGTCGAACTGGTAGCCATGCTGCTGCTGGCGACCCTGGTGGCCGCCTGGCATGTGGGACGCACGGAACCACCGGCAAGGCGGCCATCCAGATGACATCAATTCCCATGGAACACGGATTGGCATTGGCGGCGATTCTTTTCGCGCTGGGTGTGATGGGTTTGCTGGTACGGCGCAATGTCCTTTTCATGCTGATGAGTCTGGAAATCATGATGAATGCTGCGGCACTGGCCTTTGTCGTGGCGGGCAATCATTGGGCACAAGCGGACGGCCAGGTGATGTTCATTTTTGTGGTCAGCGTGGCCGCTGCCGAAGGGGCTATTGGCCTTGCCATTATTTTGCAGCTGTACCGTCGTTTTCAGACACTGGATACGGATCTGATGAGCGAGATGAAGGGATGAATCTGCTTTTTCTGACTTTTGTCTTTCCTCTCATCGGATTCCTGGCCTTGGCAGGGTCGCGAGGCCGGTGGCCAGAACATCGTGTCGCGCTGATCGGGGCTGGTTCGATGGGATTATCTGCAGCCACCGTAGTATGGGTAGGGGGCCATTTTCTCGCCGAAAATAGCGAGGTTGGCTTTTATACGCAAACACTGTGGGTCTGGATGCGTGTCGAGAATTTTGCACCGGCCTTTTCGTTGCGTCTGGATGGATTGGCGTTGACGATGATAGCGGTTGTCACCGGCGTCGGTTTTCTCATCCATCTCTTTGCCGCCTGGTACATGCGGGGAGAAGAAGGTTATTCGCGCTTCTTTGCCTACATGAACTTGTTTGTCACCGCCATGCTTCTGCTGGTTCTGGGCGACAATCTCCTGTTGGTCTACCTGGGCTGGGAAGGGGTGGGGTTGTGTTCTTATTTGCTCATCGGGTTTTACTATCGCGAGCCGGCGAATTTGGCGGCCGCCATGAAGGCCTTTGTGGTCACCCGGATTGGCGATATCTTCATGGTCATCGCGCTTCTGTTGTTAATCAGCCATTTCGGCACCCTCGACATTCAGGTACTTCTGACGCTCCTCCAGCAGCAGGAGACGCCTGGCTCTGCCCTGGTGAACCTCGCGGCACTGCTACTGTTGGGAGGTGCGGTGGGCAAATCGGCCCAGTTGCCGTTGCAAACCTGGCTAGCCGATGCCATGGCGGGGCCCACACCCGTCTCCGCCCTGATCCACGCCGCCACTATGGTGACGGCGGGTGTCTATCTGATTACGCGGATGCAGGGTCTTTATCTGCTGGCACCAGAGGTCTTGGAACTGGTCGGCGTGATTGGTGCCACCACGCTGTTGCTGGCCGGTTTTTCCGCCCTGGTGCAAACCGATATCAAGCGCATTCTGGCCTATTCGACGATGAGCCAGATTGGCTACATGTTCCTCGCCCTCGGCGTGGGTGCATGGAACGCCGCCATCTTCCATTTGATGATTCATGCCTTCTTCAAGGCCCTGCTGTTTTTGGCGGCGGGAGCTGTCATCCTGGCCTGTCACCACGAGCAAGATATCTTCAAGATGGGAGGGCTTCGCAAAAGGCTGCCCTTCCTCTACGCCTGTTTCTGGGTAGGCGGTGGCTCGCTGGCCGCTTTGCCGTTCGTGACAGCCGGTTTTTATTCCAAGCATGAGATCCTATGGCAGGCGCTGGCCTCACATCACTGGGGTTTCCTAATAGCGGGTCTGGTCGGGGCTCTGCTGACCGTGCTGTATACCTTCCGCTTGATCTTCGTGGTCTTTCATGGGGAGGCATCAAGGGCCGAGGTGCGGGGCGGACAGGGTATTGCGTATTTTCTTCCCCTGTCTGTGTTGCTGCTGCTATCGACCTTCGTGGGTGCGCTGATTCATCCGCCGCTCGCGGGGGTTCCACGGGAAGAGATGGATTATGCCGGCGTGCAAGCCCACCAGATGCTTGAAATTGTTTCCGGAATTCTGGTGGTGTTCGGTATCCTCTTGTCAATGCTGCTGTTTTTGGGCAAGCGCCGTCTGGTGGGAAGACTATCCCGTGGCACCCTGGGAAAGCTCCTGATCCATTGGTGGTACAACGCCTGGGGATTTGACGGGTTGTACGACCGGGTGTTCGTGCAACCCATGCTGTGGTTGCAGGGGTTGTTGCGAAACGACGCCGCCCATCTGATCGTGGTACTCATAATCAATATCACGCATCTCGGACATACGGCCCTGACCCGTTCGGAAAATGGCCGCATACGCTGGTATGCCGCCTGGATGGCGGGTGGGGCCGCCATGCTGATGTGGCTGGCAATCTCATAAGGGAGACCGAGAACTCATGATGCTTCCCTGGCTGATTCTGATTCCCTGGATCGGTGGCCTGTTGTGCTGGCAAGTGGGGACACGCTCGCCCAACCTGCCGCGATGGATAGCGACGATATCGATGGCCGTCGTACTGATGCTGGTTCTGCTGCTGTGGATGGGGGGCGACTATTCGCTGTCTGGCCTGCCGGAGGCCCAACCTGTGTGGCAGCAGGAATTCCGTGCCCCCTGGATCGAGAGTTTTGGCGTCAGTTTTCACCTCGGGGTCGACGGCCTTTCAGTCGTGATGCTGTTACTGGCGGCCAGCCTGGGGCTGGCCTCGGTGGTCTGTTCGTGGCGGGAGGTTCAGCATAACCCGGGGGTTTTCTACCTGAATCTGTTGTGGAACTTGGGGGCTACCCTGGGGGTATTTCTGGCACTGGATCTATTTCTCTTCTTTTGTTTTTGGGAAATGATGCTGGTGCCGATTTTCTTTCTGATTGCGTTATGGGGGTACAACCCACCGCAAGACAAGGGGCGTATTCACGCGGCCAATCAGTTTTTCATCTTTGCCCAAACCAGTGGTCTGCTGCTGTTATTCTCGATTATTGGCCTGGTGCTGGCGCACTACCACGAAACCTCGGTTTTGAGCTTTGATTATGACGTACTCAGAACGACGAAACTCACCCTGTTGGCCGAATGGATACTCATGCTGGGGTTTTTCATTCCCTTCGCCGTCAAGTTGCCGGTCTTCCCGCTGCATGCCTGGTTGCCCGATGCCCATGCCCATGCCCCCACCGCAGGTTCGGTGGATATCGCGGGGATATTGATTAAGACTGGCGCTTATGCCCTCTTGCGTTTCACCCTGCCCCTATTTCCACGAGCCTCGCAAGCATTTGCCCCGATTGCCATGACACTCGGCCTCGCCGGCATTTATTATGGCGCGATCTTGGCCTGCGTTCAGGATGACGTGAAACGGCTGGTGGCCTACATCAATGTCTCGAGCATGGGTTTCGTGCTGATCGCCCTCTATGCCGCGAATACCCTGGCGCTGCAGGGTGCTGTATTGCAGATGCTGGCCCATGCCCTGTCGTCCGGGGCGCTCTTTATTCTTTTTGGCCAATTGTATGAACGTTTGCATACGCGTGACCTGCGTGACATGGGCGGCCTTTGGTCACGTCTGTCATTCCTGCCCGGGGCGGCCCTGTTCTTTGCCCTGGCATCGCTGAGTTTGCCAGGGACTGGCAACTTCGTCAGTGAATTTTTGATCTTGCTCGGGGTCTACAAAACCGCGCCGATGGTGGCGGTGGCAGCAGCGGGCAGTCTCGTGCTGGCGGTCGTGTACTCGTTGCGATTGGTTCAACTCGCGTTCTTTGGTCCGCCGCATGACAAATATCCGGAGGTTCTCGTGAATCCCAATGTGCGTGAATTGGCCATGGCAGGCACCTTCGTGGTGCTTCTGCTGGCATTGGGCCTGTCCCCTCAACCACTGCTGGATTTACCGCTCGCATCGCTGACCCGGATTCATCACACGCTAGTTTCGGCGACGGCCTTGGTACCCCCATGGCCTGCTTCGGTACCTGTCCCTTAAAGGTGCCACCATGCTAAACCTGCAACAATGGATGGCCCTATTACCCCTGATCCTGTGCAGCCTGACCGCCCTGTCGATCATGCTTGCCATCCCGCGGCAACGGCGTTACTACAATGTGGCGGCCGTGATGACGGCAGGCGGACTGAGTCCCGTCGTGCTGGCTATTGCGAAACGGCGCCATTACAACGTGATTTCCGTAATAACGGGCGCTGGACTGGGGCTGGCCCTTCTGAGTCTGATTCCCGTGTGGACTGTCACACCCTTGTCCATCGGGCCGCTCTTCGTGGTCGATCCCTTCGCGCACCTGATGATGGCAGTTCTGTTGTTGACTGCCCTGGCCTGTCTGACGCTCAGTCGAACCTATTTCAGACATTATGCCCGCAATCGTGAAGAGTTTTTCCTGCTGTTTTCATTAGCGGTCACGGGTGCCATGACATTGGTTTGCAGCCGTCATCTCGCCTCGCTTTTCATTGGTTTGGAGTTGCTGGCGTTACCGGTCTACGGGATGGTGACTTACAATGTACACGAGCGAAGCGCCTTGGAGGCGGGCATCAAGTATCTGATTTTGGGTGCGGCCTCGTCGGCCTTTATGCTGTTTGGCATGGCACTGCTCTACGCCCTCAGTGGCTCCCTGTCATTTGGCGGGATTGCCCCCCTGTTCGAAGGCACCCTTCCCCCTTCGATGTTGGCGATGGTGGCGTTGGTTATGATTCTGGTCGCCGTGGCCTTCAAGCTATCGCTGGCACCTTTTCATCTGTGGACACCCGATGTCTATCAAGGGGCACCCGCGCCAGTCACTACCTTTCTGGCGACGGTCACCAAGGTTGCGATCATTGCGGTCTTCGTCCGCTTTCTGATTGAAACCCACGTCTTCGAGTTGCCGGCACTCAAACCGGTTTTGTCCCTATTGGCGATATTGTCCATTCTTGCGGGCAACCTGCTGGCCCTCGGGCAAAGAAATATCAAACGAATCCTCGGCTATTCGTCGATTGCCCATGTCGGCTACCTGCTGGCTGCGGTGGTGGCGGCTACCCCACAGGGATTGGAAGCCACGATCATGTACCTGTTCGCTTATGTGATGACGGCATTGGGTTCCTTCGGGGTCGTGTCGATCATGTCGAGTTCAGAGTCCTCGGATCGTGACGCCCACGGCCTACAAGACTACCGTGGACTATTCTGGCGCTACCCCTTTCTGGCTCTCGTGATGGCCAATGCCATGCTGTCGCTGACAGGGACGCCACTCAGCGTCGGCTTCATCGGGAAATTTCAGGTGGCGATAGCCACCGTCGGCGAGGGTTTGTGGGGATTGGTCGCGGCACAGATAGTGGGTAGTGCTATCGGTGTGTACTATTGTCTACGTGTCATGATTACCCTATTTTTGCCGGTACCCGGCATGAGTATTTTCGTCATGCCCCATCGCTGGAGGCAGCAGACCAGTGGTCTCATGCTGCTGGGTTTGAGTATCATCATGCTGGTGGTGGGAATCTGGCCGCAACCCCTGATTCATCTGATTCAGGAGGCCCGTGTCGTAGTTCTGCCTTGATCTTCGAGGATCCGGCGGACAATCCGTAAAAACGTCCGTCCCATGCGCCTAGACACCCATCTCTTCCAGGACAACATGGATGTGATCTTCTTCACCGGAGGTCTGGCATTCATGATGACGGCGCTGGCCATTGTCGTTCGTTACCAGTCCGAAGCCCAGCGAGAACTCTCGAATATCCTGTGGCTATTGGCCGCCTTTGGCTTCACACAGAGTTTTCTGGAATGGACGGAGCTGTGGAGGATTGTCCGAACCGATACCCTGTGGCTGGATCATCGGCCCCTGCTGCGTCTCGTGTCTTACGGATTTCTACTGGGTTTTGGCCGGCAGCTGATTGGGATCTCCCTGTCTTCCGGCCGCTTGGGGAGACTGGTCAGTAGGAGTTTGGGACGGTGGATCTACGTTCCCCTGCTGCTTGGAATCTTCATCAGTGCCGTGATTTCTCCTCAACCCGCCCTTGCGATGACCCGGTCAAGTTATCTGTTGGGATTCCTGGCGTCTTTCCTGACGGCCATCGGGTTCCTTCTCTACTACCGTCAACGCATCCTGGCCGCCATACCCGCCACGGAAAGGGGTCAGATCCGGTTTGCGAGTTACATCGCCAGTGCCACACTCCTTGCCCATGGCGTGATGACGGGTTGGGTGGGTCCGCAAGTGGATTGGTTTCTGGATTGGTTTCCGGCCGCTATCATCAGCCAGGAGGATTTTCTGGCGAGGTTTTATGTCCCGGCGGAACTGCTGAGAACCCTTGATACGATGCTGATGGCCGTTTCAATCGGGCTATTTCTCAGGGTCTTCAATATTGAAGACATGCACCGTTTGCGCAAGGCCTACCAGGAAGTCCGCCAGCTCAGCCATCAACACCAACTGATCCTGTCTTCGGTGGCGGAAGGTATTTTCGGTACAGACACGGAAGGACGGGCGGTGTTCATCAACGATACCGCCCTCCAGTTGCTGGGTTTTGGGCATGAGGAACTGATTGGACACCGGATTCACCCCCTGATCCACCACACCCGCTCGGCGGGTAGCCCCCACTTGATTGAAGACTGTCCGATTCCCTGGACTGTCAAACATCAGGCTGATCGCCAAGTCGGGGACGATTTGTTCTGGCGGAAGGACGGGTCGAGTTTTGCCGTGGAATACCGCTGTACACCCTTGATTGACGAACATCAGGTCACGGGTGTGGTGGTTGTGTTCCAGGATATCACCGAGCGCAAACGGATCGAAAATACCTTGCGCCTGCTGCAAACCGCCGTTGATCAGAGTCCCAACCCCATCCTGATCACCGACATTGCGGGCCGCATCGAGTACGTCAACCAGGCACTCGAAGACACCTATGGGTATAGTCAACAGGAATGCCTGGGTAAAAATCCCCGGATTCTTTCCTCGCACAACAACCCTCGCCAGATTTACGATGAACTCTGGTCTACCCTGCGGGCGGGTAAGGCCTGGAAAGGGCAATTCATCAATCGAACTAAGCATGGCAAGGAATGCGTGAATTTAGCGTTTATTTCCCCCATACGCGAGCCCAATGGCCACATTACCCACTATCTTGGCATTCAGGAGGACATTACTGAACACCAGCGCATCCTCCAGGAGCTGGATCGGCATCGCCACCATCTGGAGGAAGTGGTGGCGTCCCGCACCACGGCTTTGCGAGAGACCGAACTCAAGTATCGAACCGTGGCCGATTTTACCTACGGATGGGAAACCTGGATCGATGCCCATGGCCGCTGGCTCTATTGCTCACCGGCCTGCGAAGGGATCACGGGTTACCGGGCCGAGGCCTTTATTGTCCATCCCGGATTGTTTCTCGAGATCATCCATCCCGAGGATCGATCCATTGTGGAGCGACACCTGTTGGGCATGCATGAAGACCATCCACCCTGCAAGGCCTGTTTCAGAATCTTGCTCGCTGAGGGTCAGGTGCGCTGGATCGAGCATGTCTGTCAGTCGGTTTTCGATGACCAGGGGGTCTATCTCGGCCGTCGCGCCTCCAACCGTGACATCACGGAACGCCAACTGGCCGAGGAAGCGCTCACTCAGGCGCGAGAGGCGACGGAGACCGCCAACAAGCGCCTTGCCGACACCATGTTCGCCATGGATCGGGTCGGCATAGCCATCTATTGGGTGGATACCAATGGCTGCTTTCGGTATGTCAACGAAGCCGCTTGCGCCATGCTCGGCTACCGCCGTGACGAATTGCTGAAATTGTCCGCACCAGACATTGACTCCAGCATCCCCCGGGAACACTTCAGGAAAACCTCGTTACCCCTGCAAAAATATGATGTGGGCCGCTTTGAAAGCATGCACCGCCACAAGGATGGACACGTCGTACCCGTCGAACTCACGGTCTATCATCATGAGACCCAAACGGACGAGACAGATCGTCTGATCATCTTCGTGACGGATATCACCGAGCGTAAGAGAATTGCGTTGGCGTTAGCCACCGCAAAAGAGGGCGCGGATCGGGCCAATCAGGCCAAGGGCGAATTCCTGGCCAACATGAGCCACGAAATTCGCACACCGATGAATACCATTATTGGCCTCAGCTACCTGCTCACCCAAACCTCGCTGTCTCCCAACCAATGGGAACAGGTCAGGAAGATTCAGAGTGCCGCTCATTCGCTACTGGGGATCATCAACGATATCCTCGATTTTTCGAAAATCGAGGCCGGACAGCTCAGTCTGGAACGAATACCCTTTGATCTCGACGAATTGGTGGAACGGGTATTGAATCTCCTGTCGATCAGGGCCGACGAAAAGTCACTGGAAATTCTCTTCGACCGGGATCGAAGTCTGCCCAATGTCTTGATAGGTGACCCGACGCGACTCGAACAGATTCTGATCAATCTGGGTGGCAATGCCATCAAATTCACGCCAAAAGGCGAGGTGATTGTGCGGCTGGAACTGGCCTCGCAGAACGGCGACGAGATCCTGCTCCGTGGCCGCGTCAGGGATACTGGCATCGGGATTGCCCCCCAACAGACTGGGCGGCTGTTTCAGGCCTTCAATCAGGAGGATAGTTCGACGACCCGGCGCTTTGGCGGCACCGGTCTGGGACTGGCCATCTGTCAGCGCCTGATCGAGATGATGGGGGGGCAGATCGAGGTGAATAGCTCGCCGGGTCAGGGCAGTACCTTCACCTTTACCGCACGACTCGGCCGGCCGCCGGGAAGGCCCTCGGAAGATCCAGGCACCGCCCCCAGCCTCTGGGGATTGCGAGTCCTGGTGGTGGACGACAATGACAGCGCCCGTGAGATTCTCCGGAGAATGATCAATGGGTTGTCCGGCGAAGGGGTTTCCAGGGCCTCGGGAGACGCGGCGATCCAGGAACTTGAGTATGCGCAACAGATTGGAAAACCCTATGGGGTCGTGCTAATCGACTGGCGGATGCCAGGGATGGATGGCCTCGAAACCGCCCGCTGTATTCAAGCCCATTCCGATATCAGCAAAATACCCATCATCCTTATGGTCAATGCCTTTGTCCGGCAAAAGGTGATGGAACGAGCGGCAAACACCCCACTTCGGGGCTTTCTGTCCAAGCCGGTGACACCCAAACCGTTGTACCACACCCTCACGAATTTACTGGGAAAATCTCCACAGATCGACGCGGAATCGACCCCCAGCAACGAAGAGCGCGCCAGGCTGCCGCATTTTGAAAAAGCCCGCGTGTTGGTGGTGGAGGATCACGATATCAACTGGGAAGTGGCCGAAGGCATCCTGTCCAAGGTGGGCATTGCGGTTGATCGCGCTACGAATGGCCTGGAAGCGGTGGCGGCGATTCTGGAGGAGAAGCACGCCTATGATCTGGTATTTATGGATCTGCAAATGCCGGGGATGGATGGCACGGAAGCCACACGGCATCTTCGTGAACGGTTTGAAAAAGGTGCCCTGCCGATCATCGGGATGACCGCACATGCCCTCACCCACGAGCGGGATCGGTGCCTCGCGCTGGGCATGAACGACTATCTCACCAAGCCGGTGGATGTGAAGGGGCTATTAAAGGTTCTAGTGCGTTGGCTACCCCAGCGGATCGTGAAACAGACGGACGAACCGGTCAATCATGCCCTAGCCCAGCACCCGTTGCCGGGCTTCGATCTGGCCGATGCCATGCAGCGGCTGGATGGTGACTCGGCGTTTTTCAAGCGCTTAATCGACCGATTTGGCGATCAATACGCCAACATTGGCGAGCGTTTCGGCGATTGTCTGGCGAGACAGGATTGGGAAGGGGGACACCGCCTGGCTCACGGTTTCAAGGGTGTTGCCAAGTCGATCTCGGCGGTTGAACTGGCCCCCCTCGCCCAAGCATTGGAAACCGCCTTCATCGAACAGGACGATCTGGAGGTGAATCAATTGCTTAGCACCCTCGACGAGCCACTGAAACAGGTGCTGGCAGGAGCCCGTCTATGGCGGCCGTAAAATCCATTACAGGGCAACCTCGGGTCTTCCCCGACACCAGATTGGCCTCTGGTGCGGTCAGGTTTGTGGCTGGTTAGCCAACAATGCGCGCGCCAGTGCCAATAGCACCTCTGGCTTGGCAGGTTTATCCACGCAATGCTCGGGATGCAAGAGCCAATCACAGCCATCCATATAACCGCGCAACTCTACCAGACCCGTCAGCATGATCACCGGAATGGCGGCGGTCTCAGGGTCTTTTCGCAGTAACTGGAAGGTGTCATAGCCGGTTATGCCCGGCATCATCACATCCATCACGATAAGATTAGGGCGTTGCGAACGCGCCAATTGCAACGCCTCCTCGCCATTTTCGGCACTCAGAATGCGAACAGACAACTGTGATTTCAAAATTGCTTCGACAAACTGCCTGCTGTCGATTTCGTCATCGACGACCAAAACAGTCCACTTCTCATTCTGCTCACTCATAAAAATTACCCAGCATTAGTCAAAAAATCGATCCAACCGGACAATCGCCAAGTATCGGTCTCCATTACGATGGCTGTCAAACGGGTTCCCTTGGATCAGCGATTCAGAGCATCATCGTCCGTTAGGCTCTAGGCAGCAGTTATCAAACGAC
>JBAXSA010000025.1:0-17885 GCA_037130945.1 Pseudomonadota bacterium
CGCATCGCTACCAGCGCCAAGTCGCCCTGTTATTTATCGATCTCGATTATTTCAAGGCGGTCAATGATACCCTGGGCCACCTGGCCGGCGACCATGTGCTGCAGGATGTGGCTAAACGCCTGACCGACTGTATCCGGGAGACGGATACTGCGGCTCGTCAGGGGGGCGACGAGTTCATCGTCGTGTTGCAGGACATTGAGGGTCATCACTCCGCAGCTCAGATTGCCGGCAAGATCATCCACGCCATGGCGGAACCCTTTCTGATTGGCAGTAACGCGGTTTTCGTCGGTGCCAGTGTGGGCATAGCCATTAGCCCGGAGCATGGCCAGGAGGGTGTCACCCTGATGGACAGGGCCGACATGGCCCTCTATCAGGCCAAGGAAAAAGGCCGCAACAACTTCCAATTTTACCAATCCAACGAATAGCCGCGATCTTGGAACAGCCCAGATCCCGTCATGTCTGGATCACCCACGACACCCACTCAACGAGTCACGCCCATGGATGCCAAACCTAAAATTCTGGTGGTGGACGATTCTCCGGGAAACCTTCGGTACCTGATGGAGACCCTGCGGGATTCCTATGCTGTGGCCACGGCCCGGGACGGAGACAAAGCCCTGGCACTGGCCAACGGGGCAACTAAACCCGACATGATCTTGCTGGACGTGGTGATGCCCGGCATGGACGGCTTCGAGGTCTGTCTCAGGCTCAAGGCCAACCCCGCCACCTGCGGCATCCCAGTGCTGTTCATCACCGCCCTGAACGATGAACAAAACGAGTTGCGAGGCTTGACCGTGGGTGGAGTGGACTTTATCTCAAAGCCTTTCAATCCGATGCTGGTCAAGGCGAGGATTCGTAGCCATCTGGAACTCAAACGGCACAAGGATCAGTTGGAGGATCTAGTCGCCGAGCGCACCCGGGAGCTGGAGCAAACCCAGGACATTACCATCCTGACCCTGGCCACCCTGGCGGAAACCCGGGATCCGGAAACCGGGGGCCATATCCGGCGCACCCAGAACTATGTCCGCCTCCTGGCCAACCATCTCTACCCCCACACCCGTTTCGCTGTGCTGCGCGAGACCGGCATGATCGAACTTCTGTACAAGTCATCGCCCCTCCATGACGTGGGTAAAGTCGGGGTACCGGATCATATTCTGCTCAAACCCGGCAAGCTCACCGCCGAGGAGTGGGTTGAAATGAAGAAACATGCGGTGTACGGATGGAATACCCTGCAAGTTGCCTTGCGGCGGATGGGAGAAAACTCTTTTTTGCGTATCGCGGCCGAGATTGCCTACACCCACCACGAAAAGTGGGATAGCAGCGGTTATCCCCGAGGACTGGCCGGGGAGGAGATCCCGGTATCGGGACGGTTGATGGCCTTGGCCGATGTCTACGACGCCCTGACTAGCCAGCGGGTCTACAAGATCAGCATGTCTCACGATCAGGCCACGGTGATGATTGTCGAAGGCCGGGGCCGGCACTTTGATCCCGAGATAGTGGATGCCTTTCTCGCCCTGCAGGAGCAGTTTCATGAGACGGCCCAGCAGTTTGTGGATGACGATGATACCGGGCGAATCGTGGCCGTTAGGCCATTAGGATCGGGATGATGTTGTCTTCAGGCGGAAGTTTTTGATAAAGATGGAGTATCGGCAGCCATGTTAAAGCTGAACAAACCAAAAATTTTGATCGTGGATGATGCAGTCGAAAATCTCCAGATCTTGATGGCGGGATTCCGGGAGGATTATTCGATAGCAGGGACTTTATCCGGAGAGAAGGCCCTGACTTTGGCCTCATTGTCTCCGCCGCCAGATCTGATCCTGCTGGACGTGATGATGCCCGGTATGGACGGCTTTGAGGTATGCCGCCGGCTCAAAAGCAATCCTGGTACGGTGGACATACCGGTGATCTTTATCACCGCCCTGCATGACGAAGAAAGCGAAGTGCGGGCGCTGGCCGTCGGGGGGGTGGATTTTATTACCAAACCTATTCAGCCGGTGGTGGTCAAGGCGCGTGTGAAGACCCATCTGGCCTTGCGCACGGCCTATCGGGCATTGGCGGCCAGTCACGCGCAAATGGGCTGGGAGCGGGAACTCATCGAGGATATCTTGCTCGCCATGCGGGAGCAGCCCCTGTTGCAGGAAGGCTTTGTACGAACCCTGCTAACACCGGTTGAACGCACCAATGGCGATCTCTTTCTCTTGGGCCGACGCCCCGACGGATTTTTCCACGCCCTGGTGGGGGATTGCACCGGTCACGGTCTGCCCGCCGCCATTGTGGGCCCCATGATCATGGACGTCTTCCATACCATGACGGGAAAAGGTTTGTTACCCGAGGAGATCCTGTATGAAATCAATCGAAAACTTTGCCGGGTACCCACCAATCTTTTTATGTGCGGCTGTTTTATCGAACTGAGCCCTGGCCTGGATACCCTTCGTCTGTGGAACGGCGGGCTCCCCGATGTATTGTTTCTGCGGGAGCGGGAATGGTTTCTGGTCTGGCCCTCCAGCCATCTGCCCCTGGGCATTGTGCCCGCGCTGTCGATGGGCAATTTTCAAGAATCCATCACCCTGCGGCCAGGAGATCGCGTTTATTGCTGTTCGGATGGTATCGTGGAAACAATCTCCCCCAAGGGAGAGATGTTTGGCTTGGAGAGGTTGAAAACGTCTCTGGAAAAAATGGTCAGGGAGGAAGAAGCACTAGACGGCTTGCTGCTCACCCTCAATGCTTTTCGTGGGCATGAGGTGCCGGATGACGATATTACCCTGGTGGAGTTTCAGGCAACTGGCGGACAGCATTTTCAGAAAGGGGGGCAATCGTGATCGTTCGTGAAACTCTGTTCGAGTTGAAGATGCGGATTCTTGGCAACGGCCTAGCCAAAAAATATGTGGGCGACGAGCCGCCACTCCGCTCGGAATTATTCAGCGCCATTCAGATGGAACAACACGGCAAGGATTTGGCCGCCTCGCATCGCTTGACGCCACGACGGGCACCGGATCAACTGCTGGTGCGGCTGACCGACAACGAATCCACCTTGGCGGATGTCTGTGCGCTGCTCATGGAGGCTGTCACGTCGAGCCGCCGGATTGCACCCGCCGGGGAATGGCTGCTCGACAATTTTTATCTGATCGAGGAACAGATTCGCACCGCCAAGCGGCATCTGCCCAAGGGTTACAGCCGGGAACTGCCACGTCTTTGCAATGGCCCATCGGCCGGGTTGCCACGGGTCTATGACCTGGCCCTCGAGATCATCGCGCACGGTGATGGCCGCGTGGATCCGGAAAATCTCAGCCGTTTTGTCGCGGCCTACCAGACAGTGACGCCCCTCCGGCTGGGCGAATTATGGGCCATCCCGATCATGCTGCGACTGGCGCTGGTCGAAAACCTCCGCCGTGTTGCCGCCCGGATCGCCGGTAGTAGAACCGGTCATAACCTCGCCGATACCTGGGCGGATCAGATGACCCTGATCGCCGACAGCGACCCGAAGAATCTGATCCTGGTGGTCGCGGACATGGCGCGCTCCAACCCCCCCATGTCGAGTGCCTTTGTGGCGGAGTTGACGCGCCGGCTGCAAGGCCAGAGTTCCGCCCTGGCCCTGCCGCTGACCTGGATTGAGCAGCAACTCGCGGAATCTGGCCTGACCATCGAGCAACTGGTTCAGGCGGAAAATCAGCAACAGGCTGCGGATCAGGTGTCCATCAGCAACAGCATTGGCAGTCTGCGCTTCCTGGGGGCGATGGATTGGCGCGAGTTCGTGGAAACCATGAGCCTGGTCGAACGCATTCTGCGTGACGACCCGGGTGGGATTTACGCCAGGATGGATTTTTCCACCCGGGATCGTTACCGGCACGTCGTGGAAAAAACCGCAAAACACAGCCGGCTGTCTGAGGCCGAGGTGGCGCGCCATGCGATCGAGCTGGCAAAAGAGCGCGCCACCTCATCCGAGGGTGGCGAACGGGCGGCGCATGTGGGGTACTACCTGATTGACCAGGGACTGGATCTCCTCAAACAGCGGACACGAACCGGCTGGCAGGGTCTGAAGGCCTTGCAAAGACGGGCTCGTCCGTTCCGTTTGTTGCCTTATCTCGGCGCGATCGCGCTGTTGACAGGCTTTTTCACCCAAGTCACCCAGGGCTTGCTAACGCAGGGCGACGGCTGGCCGGGTTGGCTGCGGGGACTTCTTCTGGCGATACCGGTGATGATCGGCACCAGCCATCTGGCGGTAGGGCTGGTGAACTGGCTGGCGACGCTGCTGGCGACCCCTTATCGGCTCCCGCGCATGGATTTTTCCGCAGGTATTCCGTCAGAATCGCGCACGCTGGTGGTGACGCCAACGCTGCTCACCAGCGCGGCCAGCATTGAGAGTCTGATCGAGGCGCTTGAGATCCGGTTCCTGGCCAATCGGAACGACAGCCTGCACTTTGGCCTGTTGACCGACTTTTGCGATGCCCAGCAGGAAACTCTGCCGGAGGACGAGGTTCTGGTCGACCTGGCGGCACGGCACATCGAGTCTCTGAATAAAAAATATTCGCGGATTTTGGGTGACACCTTCTTTCTGTTCCACCGCCCGCGCCGCTGGAATCCGCAAGAGCATTGCTGGATGGGCTACGAGCGCAAGCGTGGCAAGCTGTCCGATCTGAACGCGCTGCTGCGCGGCAGCGCCACGGAGGGTTTTTCGCGGATCATCGGCGATACCACGCTCCTGCTAAACGTCCGGTACGTCATTACCCTGGATACGGATACGCAACTCCCGCGCGATACGGCCCGGGAGTTGATTGGTGCCATGGCGCATCCGCTCAACCGGCCACGCTACGACGAGAACCGGCGGCGCGTTTGCGAGGGCTACGGCATCCTGCAACCCCGCGTGGCGATGAGCCTGATGGGTGCCAACCGGTCGCGTTATGCCAGGTTGCACGGCAGCGATGCCGGCATCGACCCCTATACGAACGCCGTCTCCGATGTCTACCAGGACTGGTTCCAGGAAGGCTCCTTCATCGGCAAGGGAATCTACGACGTTGAAGCCTTCGAGCAGGCGTTGGGGGAACGCCTGCCCGAAAACCAGATCCTCAGCCACGACCTGCTGGAGGGATGTTACGCACGCTGCGGATTGTTGAGCGACGTGCTGTTGTTCGAGGAATATCCCGCCTGCTATGGCGCGGATGTGAGCCGCCGGTATCGCTGGATTCGCGGGGATTGGCAAATTGCCGGGTGGTTGCTGGCGCACGTCCCCGAGTTCGGGGGACAGCGGCGGAAAAACGCGCTGTCGAGGCTGTCACGCTGGAAACTGGCCGACAATCTGCGACGCAGCCTCGTGCCTGCGGCTCTGATCCTGCTCTTGGTGTTGGGCTGGACGCTGTTACCCTCGGCAGCGCTCTGGACGCTGGCGGTGCTGGGCATCCTGCTGATTCCGTCGTTGCTGACGGCGTTCCTGAACGGCCTCCAGAAGCCCGGCGATGTCCGATGGCAACAACATCTCGCCAGCGTGATACGCGCAGCGGGCCAGCAACTGGCACAGACGGCCTTCACGATCATCTGCCTCCCGCATGAGGCGTTTTTTAGTCTGGAAGCGATGGTTCGCACGTTCTGGCGGATGCGGGTCAGCCACCAGCGGTTGCTGGAATGGACGGCATCCAGCGACCAGGATCGCCAGCCTCGGGATCTCCTGGCCTTTTACCGGACGATGGGGGCCGCTCCCACGTTGGCAGTGACCGTGACGCTGGGCCTCGCGGTATTCAATCCCGCCGCTCTGACGGTGGCGGGGCCGATGCTGCTGTTGTGGCTGGCCGCGCCCGCGATCGCCTGGTGGATGAGCCGCCCGCTCACGCGCCGCCAGGCCCGCCTGTCGGCCGGTCAAACCGACTTTCTGCGGGCGGTTTCCCGCAAAACCTGGGGCTTCTTTGAGACCTTCGTCGGCCCGGAAGACCATTGGCTGCCACCGGACAACTTTCAGGAGCAGCCTGCGGTGGTCGCGCATCGCACCTCGCCGACCAACATGGGACTCTCGTTGCTCGCAAACCTGGCCGCGTATGATTTTGGCTACCTGCCGGCCGGTTCCCTCCTCGAACGCACCACTGGCGCGCTCAGGACAATGGCGGGGCTGGAACGATATCACGGCCATTTTTACAATTGGTACGACACCTTGTCCCTAAAACCCCTTGTTCCAATCTACATTTCGTCGGTGGACAGCGGGAACCTCGCAGGTCATCTGCTGACCTTGCAGCCGGGTCTGCTCGCACTGGTCGATGCCCCGATCCTGAACCCGCGATTATTCGAGGGGATACTCGATGCCTTCAGGTTGGTGGCGGACGCAGTTGAGGGTACGCCGCCCGCCTCGCTCGTACCCTTTCAGAAAAGCCTGGCGTCCATTGGCCAGGTACCCCCCACCACGCTGGTCGCGGCGCGGCAGTGCCTGGAGCGGTTGGCGGCGGGTGCCTCGGCGGTGGTTCGGGATCTGGTGGCCGGAAGCGCGGCACACGAATGGGCACAGACTTTGGCCCGGCAGTGCCGGGCCGCCCTGGAGGATTTGCTGTGGCTGGTGCCAGAGGGGCGGCACGACCTCTCCCGGATCGACGTTATTCCGACGCTTCACCAGCTCGCCGGGCTGGAGCGGGAATCCGCGCCAGGCACCAGCCGCCGCGCAGGTGAGCGGATCGCCGCGATTGAATCTCTGGCATGCCTTGCCTACGAACTGGCCGAAATGGATTACGGATTTTTGTATGACGAGTCGCGTCATCTGCTGGCGATCGGCTACAACGTCGCCGACCGGCGGCGGGATGCGAGCTACTACGACCTGCTGGCTTCGGAAGCCCGTCTGTGCAGTTTCGTGGCGATTGCCCAGGGCCAACTGCCGCAAGAGAGCTGGTTTGCCCTGGGACGCCTGCTGATCATCGCCGGTGGCGAACCCACGCTCCTGTCCTGGAGCGGTTCGATGTTCGAGTACCTGATGCCGCTCCTGGTCATGCCCAGCTATGAAAACACCCTGCTGGATCAGACCTGCCAGACCGCAGTGGCGCGGCAAATCGAGTACGGCCGGCAACGCGGTGTCCCCTGGGGGGTTTCGGAATCCGGCTACAACACCGTCGATGTTCATATGAACTACCAGTATCGTGCCTTTGGCGTACCTGGTTTGGGGCTCAAACGCGGACTGTCCGAGGATCTGGTGATTGCCCCCTACGCCTCGGCGCTTGCGCTGATGGTGGCACCCGAGGCCGCCTGCCTGAATCTGCAACAACTCGACGCCGCCGGATTTTCCGGCAAATTCGGTTTTTTCGAGGCCATCGACTACACGCCTTCCCGGCTGCCTCGCGGACACCCAAGCGCCGTGGTGCGCTCCTTTATGGCCCATCACCAGGGCATGAGTTTTCTATCGCTGGCCAGCGTGCTGCTGGATCGCCCGATGCAAAAACGCTTCGAGTCGGTCCCGCTGTTTCGGGCTACCAGCCTGCTGCTTCAGGAGCGCGTCCCCAAGACCCCTTCGTACTATTCGCACGCCACCGACGAGTTCACCCGCTTTCGCACGACCGCCCTGGGTCAGGAGGCACCGGTGCGGGTACTCAACAGCCCCCACACGCCGGTACCCGAGGTGCAGTTGTTGTCGAATGGCCGCTACCATGTGATGGTCACCAACGCGGGCGGCGGCTACAGCCGCTGGAAAGACCTCGCTGTCACCCGCTGGCACGAAGACACCACCCGCGATCCCTGGGGCACCTTCTGCTATCTTCGCGATCTGGCGAGCGGCGAGTTCTGGTCAGCGGCCTACCAACCGACACACCGGACGCCAGACAGCTACGCGGCGATTTTCTCGGAAGGTCGTGCCGAGTTTCGCCGTCGTGACCGAGATATCGAGACCTATACCGAGATCGTCGTATCGCCGGAGGACGATATCGAACTGCGCCGGGTACGCATCACCAACCACGCCCGGATCCGTCGCGTCATCGAGGTCACCAGTTATGCGGAGGTCGTATTGGCACCACCCGCTGCGGACGCGCTGCATCCGGCGTTCAGCAATCTCTTCGTGCAGACCGAGATCCTCCATCCACGGCCGGCAATCCTCTGCACCCGTCGTCCACGTTCCCGCGACGAGCACTCGCCCTGGATGTTTCATCTGATGGTTTTACGCGGGGCGGATCCTGGAACGGGATCCTGCGAGACCGACCGGATGCGCTTCATCGGGCGCGGCCGAACGGTCGCCGCGCCAGCAGCACTAAGCGAGAAAGGGGCTCTCTCGGGCAGCGAGGGTTCGGTGCTGGATCCCATTGTCGCCATCCGTCATGTACTCACCCTCGATCCCGATCAATGCGCCATGATCGATCTGGTCACCGGCATTGGCGACTCTCGCGACATCGCCTTGAGCCTAGTCGAAAAATATCAGGATCAACGGCTCGCGGATCGCGTCTTCGATCTGGCCTGGACCCACAGCCAGGTGGTGTTGCGCCAGATCAATGCCACTCAGGCCGACGTACAACTCTACGGACGTCTGGCCAGCGCGATCCTCTACACGCATGCCTCGCTGCGGGCCGAGGCGAGCGTACTCAGCCAGAATCGCCGCGGGCAATCCGGGTTGTGGAGTCACGCGGTGTCTGGCGATGTGCCGATCGTGCTGTTGCAGATCAGCGATCCGGCGCACATTGAGCTGGTGCAACAGCTCGTGCAAGCCCACGCCTATTGGCGGCTGAAGGGACTGTCCGTGGATCTGGTGATCTGGAACGAAGACCACGCCGGCTACCGGCAACAACTCCAGGAACAGATTCTGGGGCTGATCGCCGCAGGGGTCGAGGCGCATGTCATCAATCGGCCGGGCGGCATCTTTATCCGGCCAGCGGATCAGATTTCGAGCGAGGATCGCATCCTCTTTCAAACCGTGGCGCGGGCCATTCTCAGTGACAGCCGGGGTACCCTGGCGGAACAACTCGGCCGGCGGGGTCCGCTGGGTGTCCGCGTGCCGCGCCTACGCCCGGCCCGCGTCCACCGCGCCGATCCCCCCCAGGCCGCAGGGTCCCGCGCTGATCTCATCTTCTTCAACGGATTGGGCGGTTTTACCCCCGATGGCCGCGAATATATTATTACGACGGCACCCGGCCAGACGACACCCGCGCCCTGGGTGAATGTCCTGGCCAATCCGCGCTTTGGCACGATCCTCTCGGAGAGTGGCGCAGCCTACACCTGGAACGAGAACGCCCACGAGTTCCGCCTGACGCCCTGGCACAATGACCCGGTGACCGATGCGAGCGGCGAAGCCCTGTATCTGCGAGACGAAGAGAGCGGCCACTACTGGTCGCCCACGCCGCTGCCCTGCGGTGGCAAGACGCCTTACGTCTGCCGTCATGGCTTTGGTTACAGCGTCTTTGAGCACGTCGAAGAGGGTATCCGCTCGGAGTTGTGGGTGTATGTGGCCAGCGACGCGCCGGTCAAGTTTTCGGTCTTGAAGCTGCAAAACCAGACCAATCAGCCGCGCCGGCTGTCCGCCACCGGCTATGTGGAGTGGGTACTCGGCGATCTGCGGCCAAAATCGTCACTGCATGTCATTACCGCCATCGACCCGAGCGGCGCGCTGTTTGCGGAGAATCCTTACCATACCGAGTTCGCCGGTCACATCGCCTTTTTCGATGTGGACGATGTGACGCGAACGGTGAGTGGCGACCGGACGGAATTTCTCGGGCGCAACGGGACGCTGGGCCAGCCGGCCGCGATGATGCGGTCGCGGCTGTCCGGTAAGGTGGGGGCCGCGCTGGACGCCTGCGCCGCGATTCAGGTGAATTTTGAGCTGGCTGCCCATGCCACGCACGAGGTCGTTTTCCGGCTTGGCGTGGTCAGCCGGCAGGGTGCCGAGGACGCCGGTACCTGGGTGCATCGCTGGCGCGGGCCGTCTGCGGCGCGGGCGGCCCTCGAAGCGGTGTGGGCGTACTGGACGCGCACGCTGGGTGCCGTACAGGTGGAAACGCCCGATCCCGCCCTCAACCTCCTGGCCAACGGCTGGCTCCTGTACCAGACCCTGGCCTGCCGCTTGTGGGCACGCAGCGGTTACTACCAGTCGGGGGGGGCCTTTGGTTTCCGCGATCAGCTACAGGACGCGATGGCGCTTGTCCACACCGAACCCCAGCTTTTGCGCGAGCATTTGCTGCTGTGCGCGAGCCGCCAATTTCGTGAAGGCGATGTCCAGCACTGGTGGCATCCGCCGTTGGGCCGCGGGGTGCGTACCCACTGCTCGGACGATTACCTCTGGCTGCCTCTGGCCATTTCCCGCTATGTGTTGACTACCGGGGACACCGGGGTACTGGATGAATCGGTACCCTTCCTGGAGGGCCGCCCTGTCAACGCCGAGGACGACTCGTATTACGACCTGCCGAGCCGTTCCGAAGAATCGGCGAGTCTCTACCAACATGGGGTGCGGGCTATTCTCCGTGGTCTTCAGTTTGGCACGCATGGCTTGCCACTGATCGGCTCTGGCGACTGGAACGACGGCATGAACCTGGTCGGGATACAGGGTCAGGGCGAAAGTGTCTGGCTGGGCTTTTTCCTGTACGACGTACTCTTGCGGTTTACCGAAATCGCACGCCTGCGGGGGGATCTTCCCTTTGTCGAGCGGTGCCAGCGGGAGGCCACTCAAGTGCGTCAGGCTATCGAACAACAGGGCTGGGATGGTGCCTGGTACCGGCGTGCCTACTTCGATGACGGGACGCCGCTGGGATCAAAGGCCAATCCCGAGTGCCAGATCGATTCCATTGCCCAAAGCTGGTCGGTACTGTCCAGGGCGGCTGATCCGGAGCGTGCGCGCCTGGGGATGGAGGCGCTGGACAGTCGCCTGGTGCGCCGGGATCACGGGCTGATCCAGCTGCTGGATCCGCCCTTCGATGTCTCGACACTCAATCCTGGCTACATCAAGGGATACGTCCCCGGCGTGCGGGAAAATGGCGGGCAATATACGCACGCGGCGATCTGGGCGGCGATGGCGTTCGCGGCATTGGGTGACAGCCGGCGAGCCTGGGAACTCTTTTCCATGATCAACCCGATTCATCATGCCCGATCCCCTGAAGGCAGGGTGACTTACAAACTGGAACCCTATGTGGTCGCGGCCGACGTTTACGCGGTACCGCCGCATACCGGCCGCGGTGGCTGGAGCTGGTATACGGGTTCGGCGGGCTGGATGTACCGGCTGATCCTGGAATCCTTGCTGGGGCTACGGCTTGAAGCGGATATCCTGCATGTTGCGCCCTGTCTCCCTGCGGATTGGGAAGGGTTCAAATTGCGCTACCGCTATCGGGAGACGTTCTATCATATCGCAGTGACTCAACGAGCCACCGGTCATGGCGAAACACGGGTGATGCTTGACGGTGTTGAGTGCGACAGTGCCATGATTCATCTGGTGGACGACCGCGAGGGACACACGGTAACGGTAAAGATGCCGGGTGGGTGCAGCAATAGGTGGACATGACGGCGATACCATCTAGTTGCCTCTGGGCGTTTCCGGTTTGGGTTGATAATCGCTTTTTATCACGCCACGAACCAGCCGGAGCATGTTGTTGATGGTTTTGATGGAGTTATAGGACTCGCCATTGAGGAAGCTGACCACTGTTGCCAGGGTTAAACCGGTCTCGGAAGGGTTGGAAGTCCAATACCAGAAACCGATGGTATTCGGGAAAAAGGCCCCGTCGATGCTGGGATTCGCAAAGTTCGCATCCACGATAGTGCGCAATTCGGTTTTGGTCGGCAAGCGCCAGTCTTTTTGGCCGCAAAGGTTTGCGGCATTGTTGGCAGCAATGAAGGTGGCGGTGTTGCACAGATTGTCGTAGGCGGACAGGGTGCCTTCGCAGGTATCCCGGCCAGGACTGCCGGGATCGTTGCCCTTGGGAGTATGGTCGGGGTTGTACCAGGTAAAAGTGTGCATGGAAAAGTGCAAATCCGCTTTGTCTTCACTCTTCATCTCCCACAAGAGGCCGGTATTATTGTCGCGCGTACAGCCCCAGTCGGTGGGATGCTGACCGAGTACCGCAGAAGTGGTCAACTCGGTGCCATTATTGGCAATTTTCGTGAAGGAAGGTGCCTTGTCACTGGTGGCTTGAGCCAGAGATGCCCATCCTAAGAACAATGCAGCCAGCGCCTGGCCTGGAATCTGTGTCTTCATGTGTTTCTCTCGGGTTGGTTTTATACGATGACCGCGTTGCCCGGTTCGGCTCGTGCCAGGTTTCCGCCAAGTCTCCCATGGGAAATTTTATCAGGTTTTTAGGGCCAGAGGGGTTAGCATCTCAAGCCCCTTGCCGGCTGCGTGTGCCTAGGGCGACTTTTGAACCCACCGGAGTTCTTCCAGGCGTTTGCCAATTTTCAAGAGTGGCAGTACTTCGTCGGCGTAGCCGCGCTTGACGGCCTCGCCAGGCATCCCCCAGACCACGCTGCTCTTCTCATCTTGGGCGATGGTTAGGGCACCCGCCCGTCTCAACTCCCCCAATCCCTCGGCACCGTCATCGCCCATGCCGGTGAGAATCACCCCGATGGCGTTAGGGCCCAGGGTTTGTGCCAGTGAACGGAACATGACATCTACCGAGGGTTTGTGCCGGTTGACCAGGGGGCCGTCATTGAGGCGGCAGACATAACGGAGGCCTTCCCGAACCACCAAAAGATGGCGGTTTCCAGGGGCAATGTAGACATGCCCCGCCAGAATGGCCTGTCCGTCACGCGCCTCCATCACCGTTAAGGCCGTCAGACTGTTGACGCGCACCGCGAAGGGTCCGCTGAAGGCCTCGGGAATGTGTTGTGACACCACAATGCCGGGCATGTCCGGTGGCAGGTCGCGCAGTACATCCTTGATGGCTTCGGTACCTCCGGTGGAGGAACCTATGCCAATCACCTGGTCATTGGCGCGCAAGGCTTTGCCAGGCATCACCGCACGGGGCAGCACCACATCCGCCGACAGCTTTTCGGGTATGGTCAGTGGTGTCAGAACAGGCTTTGAGGGTTGAATGCGAGCCCCAGCCGCCTGGCGTACCTTGTCGACGATTTCCGAGGCATACTCTTCCAGACCCTGTGCGACATCGAGTTTGGGTTTGGAAATAAAATCCACGGCACCGAACTCCAAGGCCTGAAGGGTGACATCGGCCCCCCTCTCGGTCAGTGAGGAAACCATCACGACTGGCAAGGGGTGTAATCGCATGAGATTTTTTAGGAATGTGAGGCCATCCATGCGTGGCATTTCCACATCGAGCGTCAGAACGTCGGGCTTGAGCTGTTTGATCTTTTCACGGGCAATGTAGGGATCGGAGGCCGCGCCGACCACCAGAATATCGGAGGTGCGTTCAAAAATCCCCGTTAACACCTGACACACTAGGGCGGAATCGTCAATAATCAATAGTTTTATCATAGAAACAGGCGATGAAACCGTTAAAATAGCTCAATGATGCCTTCCACGGGTGCTTCCAGCAGATTCCGCTGATAGGCACGTTCCCGCTGGAGCAGCGTGTCATTATGGAATTTTTTAAGCCTCTTGACCCGCACCTTGCCCGTGGTGGGGAAGTACAATACCTTGCGGGGATAGACATCGCCAACGTCCTCACCGCTGATCCGGAAGCCTTCGGTCTTGAGATAGTCGCGAATGAACTCGATATTGCGAAGACCAATCTGGGTATTGGATTGAATGATCTGTCCTCCCCCGATGATTTTCACTTCAAAATTTTTTCGCTTTGCCCCGTTTTTCAACAGGTCGTTGATCATGTGTTCCATGGCGTAGTTGCCATAACGGTTGGCGCTGCTGGCGAGGTCGACATCGCCGCCCCAGCCCGATTGGCCATCCGAGCTGGGCAGCATGAAGTGATTCATGCCGCCAATCCCCAGAACCGTATCCCGGATGCAGACCGAGACGCAGGAACCCAACACCGTGACAATGATCTCATCGTGAGGCGTAACACAGTATTCTCCAGGCAATATCTTGTTGGCTGGCATACCATGCTGGCGATCCCAGTAACGATTGATATGTTCAAACCCGGGCAGGGAACGGCCCAATGGCGGGTGTTCTTCTTTCGCCACCCCTAGCCCCGCTTGCGATAAATGGTGTTGTGGAGCAACTCAAAACGATCACTGATCTTGAATAGGGATTCCGAATGTCCAATAAAAAGATAGCCCTGATTGCGAATATGATCGGCATAACGATCAATCAGGCGAATCTTGCTCTCCTTGTCGAAATAGATGATGACGTTGCGGCAAAATATCATGTCCAAGGGGCCATTGACACGCCAGTCAGCCATGAGATTCAGACGTTCGAAACGCACCAGATCACGCACCTCGGGCTTGATTTTCACCATCCCATCGTTGGCTCCGGAGCCCCGTTGAAACCAGCGACGCAAGCGATCATCGGAAATATTGCTGATTCGATCCAGGGCATAAACCCCGCTGGCCGCCTTGTCGAGAACATTGGAATCAATGTCGGTGGCCAGAACACTGCCCTTCCAGCCCGCCGGCAGTACCTCGCGGAGCGTCATGGCAATGGAATAAGGCTCTTCGCCCGTCGAACATCCGGCCGACCAGATCCTGATTTCGCGCTCCGAGCCCTTGCTGCTCAATAATTCTGGAACCAGCGTCCGGGAGAGAAACTCGAAGTGATGGTTTTCCCGGAAGAAGGACGTGAGATTCGTCGTAATGGCATTGACCAGTTCAAGGGTCTCCTGGCCGTCGGATTCTCCGCGAATCAAATCACAATACTCGCGAAAGCTGGAAAGCCCGAGTTTTCGCACGCGCCGCGACAGCCGGGAATAAAACATGTCGTATTTTTCATCGGTGACGACAATCCCCGTTCGCTCGTTGGCGACCTTGCGAAGATAATTAAAATCGTCACGAGTGAAGGGAAACTCACGGATATTGCTGTTCATGAATCCTGTCGCCAGATTACTCGCAAGCCATTGGGTTAGAACAGTTCAACGCTGTCTTCTTCTGGCAGTTTCCTCGGATGCTTTGCATCAACTTAACCGCCTCAATCTTCATATTTTAACATTTGATACAACTATCGCGCCTCAACTAAGATCTGAGTGGCTCAAATCCGAGAAAGGCGGCAAGCCCCATCCGATGCGCCGATTCCTGCAAGGCACCCGAATGCCCTTCCCATTCGATGCGAGCGCCCACCGTCCGGGCCTCCTTCATCAGGGCGCACAATAGCTGGATGCCGGCACCATCCACCTGTTCCAGGCGGGCGACCTCCAGCAGCAGCACGGATTCTTGGACGATGCGGTGTTTCAAGTCATCCCATACGGTCATGACCTCTTGAATCACCAAAAATTCTCCCAAATCGAAGCGATAAACCCGCTCTGCGGGGGGAGCAGAGAGGTTTTTTATGGCCTCGTCACGCTGGGCCGCCAGGGTCTCGATATCGGCCAGGGGGTTGTGGCTTAACAAGGCCGCTGCGGGTTTGCCGGTTTTATGACGGGCCATCTTAAAACACCCTCCCTTCTATGAGGTCTTGAGCCAATTCGATAAATTCCCTGGCGGACGGGCTATGGGGGCCATATTCCAGAACCGTCTGTCCCAATCCGGGACATTCCGTCAGCAGGGCCGCTTCCTTGATGCCCGTGGCCAACACCTGGCCGGGAAAATGCTGACGGAGATTGTCCGTCACCTCCAGAGTCAGCTTGCGGCGCGGCAGGTAACGAGACAAGACAATCCAGTGCCGCAGGGGGCGGCGGCGCGCCATCTGAAGCCGCTTTAAGAAAACCGCCAGATAGGCCAGACCGCTCAGTCCGAGGTAATCCCCGGTGACAGGGGTCAGTGCCTCATCAACCGCCAGCGCGGCGTTCGCCGACAGGATTCCGGAGGCCGGTGGACAATCGAACAGTACCAGATCCCGGTCGGCAAAACGCCCCTGGTCTTCCAGAACCTGTCTGAGCCACTGATGGCGAGACGGCCCCTTGGGCAGGGTTTGTTCCTCCAGGGTCGATAACAGCACGCCCGCCGGCACCAGATCCAGACGCTCCCGCGAGGGTATCACCACTTCGGCGAAATCCGCCCGGCCCAACAGCACATCCGCCACCCCCCGGGTGTGCGGCTGAAAATGCCCCAGGCTGGCGGCCGCCTGACCTTGGGGGTCGAGATCCACCAGCGTCACCTTCTTGCCGGCAAGGGCCAGAGCGTGGCCGAGATTGACCGCCACCGTCGTTTTGCCAACGCCACCCTTTTGGTTAATCACGGCAATCAGACGAGCCAAGACCGTCTCTCGCCCAATGTCATGAGATAGTGATCCGCGACAGAGCCTCGGAGGGCTCCGTCGCGAAGGCCTCGTGGGAGTCACTGCGGGCTCCCAGGAGCTTGTCCACGTCCAGCAACATGACCATGCTGTCTCCCTGGGACGCAAGACCGGCAATGAATTCGGTGGAGATCTTGGTACCAAAATCCGGTGCGGCCCGGAGATCCCCAGGGTTTGCGTTCAGGACATCGGAAACCCCATCCACCACCACGCCAATACTGCGCATGCCCTTATGACCCACGGCACGCAGGACGATGACCACGGTATCCTTGCCATAGGGCTGCCAAGGCAGATCGAAGCGTTGACGCAGATCAAACACCGGCACGATGGCACCCCGCAGGTTAAGAACGCCTTTGACATAGGCCGGTGTATTGGGCAACCGGGTGACCGCCTCCCAGCCACGAATCTCCTGAACCCGCAAGATGTCAACGCCGTATGCCTCTTCCGCCAGCGAAAAGGTGAGATATTGCGCCGTCGGGAGGCGGGTGTTGGCGAACCCCTGCGGTGTCGTGTCAGCAATCATCGGGTGCCCCCGGGCCAGACGGATCAGGCCCGGGATATCCAGAATCAGGGCGACCGAACCGTCGCCCAGGATGGTTGCGCCCGAAATGCCTTCGACCCTGCCATAGTTGTGTTCCAGGGATTTGACCACGACCTGCTGTTGACCGTGCAGGTCGTCGATGAATAAACCACAGCGGCACCCTTCGCCTTCCACCACCACCAGCAGACCCTCGGTCAGGTGCTTGGCCTTGGCGTCAGGGATATCAAAGACCTCATGCAGACGCACGATCGACAGGTATTCGTTGCGGAGCTTGAAGGTTTCCCCTTTGCCCGCCACGAGATTCACCATCTCGGGGCGAACCTGGATGGATTCGACGATGGAAACCAGGGGGACGATATAAATCTCGCGCCCCACCGCAATGGTTTGGCCGTCCAGGATCGCCAGCGTTAGGGGTAGGCGGATGATGAAATTCGTACCCTGACCCAGTCGCGACACGATATCAACATGACCCCCCAGTTCGTGGATATTGCGGCGTACCACGTCCATCCCCACCCCCCGTCCGGAGACATCGCTGACTAGCTGGGCAGTGGAAAAACCCGGCAGAAAAATCAACGCATGGGCCTCGGCGTCGGACAGGTGGGCATCTTGGGGGATCAGGCCGCGTTCCATGGCCTTCTGGACGAGGCGTTCGGTGTTAAGTCCAGCCCCATCATCCTTGACCTCGATGACAATATTGCCGCCCCGGTGGTAGGCATTGAGATTCACCCGGCCGGTCTCGGGTTTTCCCGCTGCCAGGCGCGCCTCGGGGGCTTCGATCCCGTGATCCAGACTGTTGCGCACCAAATGCACCAGGGGATCGCCGATCTTCTCGATGACGGTTTTATCCACCTCGGTGTTTTCGCCGCTCATCCTGAGTTCGACCTTCTTGTTGAGTTTGGTGCCGAGATCGTGTACCAGCCGGGGAAAGCGGCTGAAGGTAAAGCTAATCGGCAACATCCGGATTTGCATCACGCTTTCCTGCAACTCCCGGGTGTGGCGCTCCAGTTGGCCCAGACCATTGCGCAGCTTTTCCAGGCGGGTTATCTCGAAATCGCGCCCCAGCATGCCCAGCATCGACTGGGTAATCACCAATTCACCCACCATGTTGATGAGGGTGTCGATCTTTTGGATATC
>JBAXSA010000026.1:0-17877 GCA_037130945.1 Pseudomonadota bacterium
GATCCATTTCATGTCAGCGATATCCAGCGTGCTTGTCCGGGTGTCAGCCTCGACATGATCCGTCAGGTCTTGAAGAATCTTCGCGGCTCAAAGGTCAAGTGCCTCGGACGCGGCCAGAACGCTCAATGGCAAAAATTGGCCTAATGGGCCTAATGGGTAACAACCCAATTCAATGGGTAGTGAATTAGGTATTAACTCGAAACCTGCGACAGAATCTAATCCTCGGGAAAATCCTGGAGAGACTTGTGGATGCCACGACTGATCTATTTTCCCCGGGTGGCTTGCTGTCGCAACGCATCCCCGGCTACACCTACCGGCGCGCCCAGCAACAGATGGCCAGCGCCGTGGCTCGCACCCTGGAAAACCAGGGCCTGCTGATTGGTGAGGCCGGCACCGGTACCGGCAAAACCTTTGCCTATCTGGTGCCGGCGTTATTGTCCCGGCGCAAGGTGATCGTCTCGACCGGCACCCGCACCCTTCAAGACCAGCTTTTTCACCGGGATCTCCCGGTGATTCGCAAGGCCCTGGCGGCACCGGGCCGGGTGGCCTTGCTCAAGGGGCGCGCCAATTATCTTTGCCGACACCGCCTAACTCTGGCCTTGGAGGACATCGGACGCCATTCCCGGGGTCAACGCGGCCAGTTGGTGGCGGTTTCCCAATGGGCGGGCCGGACTCGGGGCGGCGACATCGCTGAACTCGATCTGCCCGAAGATTCGCCAATCTGGCCCTGGGTCACTTCAACCAGCGACAACTGTTTGGGCCAGGAGTGCCCGGAATGGCGGGAGTGTCATCTGGTGGAGGCTCGCCGGCGCGCCCAGGAGGCCGATCTTCTGGTCATCAATCACCATCTCCTGGCCGCCGACTGGGCCCTCAAGGATGGGGGGTTTGGCGAGGTGCTGCCGGGGGCCGATGCCCTGATCATCGACGAAGCCCACCAGTTTTCCGAGGTGTTGGGGGCTTTTTTTGGCCAGGCTCTGAGCAGCCGCCAACTTCTCGATTTCGCCCGGGATACGGAACTCGCCGCAGTGCATCGGGCCATTCACGATTTCCACCCGCTTCTGGAGACGCTGCGCCAGACCACCCCGGGTTTCCGGCTCGCGCTGGGCGAAGACAGCCGGCGCGGGGCCTGGCATGAGGTCTCCAGGGAGCCGGCCCTGATGCGAACCCTGGCGACCCTGAGCGAAACGCTGTCGGACATCGACCAGGCTCTCTTCCAACTGGCCGGTCACGACAAAGATCTCGATCATTGCCGAGGTCGCTGCCAGGCACTCCGGGCGGCTCTGGAAGAACTCACCGGGACGGTAGAGCCGGATGACGCGGTGCGCTGGTTTGAAACCTTCGAACCCGGTTTCCGGTTGCACAGCACCCCCCTGGATATCGCGGGTATCGCACGAACCCAACGGGCCAACCGGCCAATGGCCTGGGTTTTTACCTCCGCCACCCTGGCACTCGCGGCGCGATTCGACCATTTTATCCGGCAGCTGGGTCTGGAAGGTGCCGAAACCCAATGCTGGGAAAGCCCCTTCGATTTTCCCCAACAGGCCCTGTGCTATCTCCCGCCCGACATGCCGGATCCGGCGGCGGACATCTATCCGCAGCGAGTGGCGGAACTCGCGCTGACCCTTATTGGCCTCAGCCGGGGCCGGGCTTTTTTGCTGGTCACCAGCCACCGGACGCTCCGCGAGGCGGCGATATTTCTAAAACCTCGGCTGCCGTATCCATTGCTGGTTCAGGGAGAAGCACCCCGGGGCGAACTCCTCGACCGATTCCGCCGTCTCGGCAATGCCGTCCTGATCGGCACGGCGAGTTTTTGGGAGGGAGTGGATGTACGCGGCGAGGCGCTCTCCTGTGTCATCATCGACCGCCTGCCCTTTGGCTCGCCCGGTGACCCGGTGATGAAGGCCCGTCTGGAGGCCATCCGCCGCCGGGGTGGCAACCCATTCCAGGAGTATCAACTCCCCCAGGCGGTGATTGCGCTCAAACAGGGCGCGGGCCGTCTGATTCGCGACGAAGCCGATCGCGGGGTCTTGGTACTGTGCGATCCGCGACTGATCACCAAAGGATATGGTCGAACCTTTCTACAGAGCCTGCCACCCATGACCCAGACACGCGCACTGGAGGCCGTGGCAGATTTTTTTGGAGCCTAATCATAAAAAATCCGTCACACACCGTTGGCGGAATCTGGCAAAAAAAAACCAATCGAGATTACAATGCGCGTAGATTTTCAAAAATTTGGGCGCGAGCCTGGTGTTGGGTATCAGACGAGTCTTCCCTAAATGAATCCATTTCAAAGCACCAGCCAGCGGTTTTTTCGCGGTATCGCCCCATGAAAGCAACGCTCTCCACGCTCAAATCGATGTTCAAGGCCATCCCGGAACTCGAGGCCGCCGTCCGCGAGGATCTCAAGCACAAGCGCTACAAGGATGCCATTGTCTCCTTGAAGGAATTACTCAAACGGGAACCCCGCCGGGATTGGGAAGAGGCACTGGCCGATGCCTATCTGCAACGGGCCGGGCAGGTCGCCGGCAAGGGGATGTACCAGGAAGCCGTGTTGTTGTGGGAGAACCATGCCAAGTTTCATCCCGGCATAGTGGTTTCCGAGACCTACCTGGACTGGTTGGCGCGTGCCGGGCAGCCCGTCAAGATGACCCAGGTACTGGGCAAGCTGCCGGAGGCGGCAACCCGCACCGCGATAGGTCAGCGAATGATCGAGGCCGTGGCCATCCTGGCTCTGGAAAACGATAGTCTGCTGGGCCAGTTGCCCCAGGAACATGCTGTTGTCCGGCAACAGCCGCTGGTCAGGCAAGCCATTGCTGCCTACAGCACAGGCCGTGACGCCGAGGCCAAAACCTGTCTGCAACAGATCCCCTCGCGCTCGCCTTATCGCAACCTGCGCGCCCTGTTGAAGGCGTTGCTGGTACAGGCGGCCGATCCGGTGAGCGCGAGAGCGGCGCTGGATCGCATCGAGGCCAGCTCGCTCTGTCAGGGTGTCGCACAAGCGGTGCGGGACTATGTGGCCAGCGATATCACGGCCATCGGCGGCTATTTCGCGCTACCCCCCAAGCAGCAGACCCTGATCCACGCCCTGAACGGCTACGGCAAGGTACAGATCAGTCTGCTGCGGGATATCCAGAAGGCGGCTGTGGCAAAAACATCCAAGCCGCTTCTGGATACGGTGCTGAGGGTTCGCGCCGAACTTGGCGAAGAGATCTGCCGTCGTTTCTGTCTTGCCATACTGGTCAGCTATCCTGACGGCATCTCGCTGTTTGAACGAAGTTTTGGCAAACTCACCGCGTTCGAGACTCACCGCATCCACGCCCTCCATGCCGAGCAGGCGGGTGCCTTCAGACAGGCCCGCCGATTCTGGTCGCAGTGTCTCACGGAAATCAAACAGCGCCCGAAGGGACAACAGGAGTCTCTGACTCAGGCGGCGATCATGCGCCATATCGCCGTGATGCCGGGCGAGTCGGATATGAAGGTCAACATCGATCTCTTGGTGGGCAGCCTGGATTTCGACCCGGATGACAAGGCGACCTATCTGGCACTCATCGATCTGGGCGAAAAGCTCGACGAACCCAAGCTGGTTCAGACCTGGCTGGACAAACTCATCAAGCGCTATCCGCTGGATCCGGAGGCACTGCTGATGGCGATGCGGGCGGCTAACCGCCGCAAGGTCTTCAAAAAAGTCGCCGGATACGCCAAAACGCTGCTAAAAATTGACCCCATCAACAGCCAGGCCCGCCGGTTTTTGCTGGAGGCCCATCTGGGCCATGCCCGCAAGCAACTGAAAATCCGGCGCATCGACCTCGTCCACCGCGAACTGGCGGAGATCCGTGCCCTCGACCCCCAGCAGCGCAACCCGGCCCCCCTGTTCGTCGAAGGGCTGGCGGCCTATCTGGAGGGCCAGCATGGATTGGCCGACAAATTCTTGCTGAAAGCCTTGGCCCTGGCGGGGGGTGGCGCGGTAGCGCAATTCCAGTTTGCCATGGAAATACTGGTGGCAGGCCTGAAGTTAAGCGACCTGTCACGTCTTGTCAGCAATCTCGATAATCACTACATCGCCGATCAGCCCGAACTGATGGCGCTGGTCAAGATGATCGGCCAATACCGGGAAGCGGGTCAGTCATCGCTCGCATCGGCCCTGAAGGGGTTGAGTCCGATGTTGAAGAAGAGTTTTAAGCAAGCGGTTTTGTCTCAGGAGGACTATTTTGGCCTGTGCCAGAATTTCGCTGACGCAGCCTTGTATGATGTGGTGGCTGAATGCGCGAAACAGGGGTTGCGGTGCTCGCCAAGCACCCCCGGCCTGATCTATTTTGAAGTGTTGGCAAAGTGCCGAGGTGATGCCTCCAAGCTGAAATCGCGAGACGAGTCCCAGCTACGGTTCGCCCTCAACGCGGCCAAACGAGCGGGCAACCACCGCGTCGACGTGTTGATCATCAACTTCCTGAATAAGTTTGAGGAGTCCAGGTCGTTCGGTTTCCCGGATTTTGGCGACGGGGATGGTTTCCCCCTGCCACGAGGCATGCCTGGGATTCCCCCGGAACTGGCGGCGCTGGGTCCGGAAAAATTGTTCGAGTTTCTCATGTCGGCTGCGGAAATCGAAGGGATGAGCCGCCGGGAACTGATCGGATTTCTTTCCGAAGGACAATCATCGCTTCGCTTCCAGAGTATGTCCGAGGCACAGCTCCAAAGGCTGGCAATGGATAAAAAGATCGAGGAGGTCTTCAGGGGTCTGTTGTCCTCCCATGAATCCGGCGGCAAGGGCAGGAAACGCTAACGGGAGCCATCATGCAAACACCCTTTGAATTACTCGAAGTGGCCGAGGACGCCACCAACGAGGCCATCAAGAAGGCCTATCTGCGCAAGGTTCGGGAATATCCCCCGGAACGGGATGCTGTGGCCTTTCAGCGCATCCGCACCGCCTTCGAGTACATCGAGACGGATAGACGGCGTCTTGACTATCGGCTATTCCATCACGAGCCGCCCGATGTGTCGGCATTGCTGCGCCGGATCCCGCGACCGGATGTCTCGCGACGGCCCGAGGCCCGCGCCCTGATCGGTGCCATGACCGAAGGTCTGATAGCCAAGCTGATCAATTCTGCGGTTCGCCCATGATGGACGAGGCAAGCAAAGTCCGATTGCTGGACGAATTTCGCGCCTATCTGGAGACGGGTGACGAGGCGGGCGAAGTCCCGGAGGAGGGTTCCGGCGGCATCGATCTGTTTTCCCTGTTTGGCGAGATGGCGGCACTGCGCACCGAGGTCAAAACCGAGGGGCGCCTGCTGCGAACCACACAGGACGAACTCAAAGAGGTTCAGGCCTGGTTGCGAGACAGTCAGGGACAGATGGATCGGGAACTCGAGCGGTTTCGCGGGGAATTTCCGGGGCTCCGCCGCGCGGCCCTGCGGCCGCTTCTGGTGGAGCTTCTCAACCTGCATGACGGGCTGTCCGCCGGTCGTGATGCGTTGCAAAACTATCACCCCATCGAGGGGGGAAGCTGGTTCCACAGCGTGAAATCGCACCCGGAGGATCAGCGGTTTATTGAAAGTGTCAGGGAAGGACAGGGCATGAGCCTGCGCCGCCTGGAAGAAATCCTGGTGCGCCAGCAAGTTCGACCGATGGAAATCCTGGGCAAACCGGTGGATCCCCACACCATGCAGGTGATGGCGCTGGATCATCAACCCGAACTCGAAAATGGTGTCGTCACGGCGGAACTGCGCAAGGGTTTCCTATGGGGCGACGAAATCTTACGTTTGGCGGAAGTCAAGGCAAACAAACTATGAGCGAAATAATCATCGGCATCGATCTCGGCACGACCAACTCGGAGGTGGCCGTGGTCGAGGATGGCAAGGTCACCGTCATCAAGGATCGCGAGGGTCGCAAGATCCTACCGTCCTTCGTGGGGCTGGCCGAAAACGGTGAGATCCTGGTGGGTGAACCGGCCCGCAACCAGTATGTGCTGTACCCCGAACGCACCATCAAGTCGATCAAGCGGCGCATGGGCGAGTCCACCCAGGTCGAGATGGCCGGCCAGCAATATAGCCCGCAGGAAATCTCCGCGATCATCCTCAAGCGCCTGAAGGCCGTGGCCGAGGAGCATGTGGGACACGCCATCGGCAAGGCCGTGATTACCGTGCCGGCCTATTTCTCCGATGCCCAGCGCCAGGCCACCCGCGAGGCGGGCGAGATTGCCGGGCTGGAGGTGGTGCGGATCATCAACGAAC
Source organism: Pseudomonadota bacterium (assembly GCA_037130945.1). GTDB lineage: Bacteria > Pseudomonadota > Gammaproteobacteria > Chromatiales > Chromatiaceae > JBAXSA01. Next base: position 6,225 of record JBAXSA010000026.1, read on the forward strand.
CCACCGCCGCCGCCCTGGCCTACGAGGGAAAAACCGATCAAAGAAAACGTATCCTGGTCTACGATCTGGGGGGCGGTACCTTTGATGTCTCGGTGGTCAGCATCGAGGATGAGGTGGTGGAGGTGCTATCCAGCCACGGCAACAACCATCTGGGTGGCGACGACTTCGACGCCAGAATCGTACAACACATCGTCGCCCACCTCGAAGAGAAATCCGGCGTCAATCTCGCCGAATCGCGCCAAGCCATGGCGCGTGTCAATCGTGCCGCCGAGGCCGCCAAATGTGCCTTGTCCGATGGGCCTTTTGTACGCATCGAAGAGGAGTTTTTATTCGAGAAAAAAGGTACGCCGGTTCATCTGTCACTGGAATTCTCCCGCACTGACTACGAGGCGATGATCGCCGAGTACATCGACGAAACCCTGGAGGCGGTGCATATCGCCTTGCGCGGGGCCAATCTGACCGCCTCCGACATCGACGAGATTCTGCTGGTGGGTGGCAGTACCCGGACACCTGTCATCGGCGAGCGGCTGTTTGCCGAATTTCGCAAGGAAGCCCAGCGGAATATCGATCCCGATCTTTGCGTCGCCATGGGTGCGGCCATCCAGGCCGGGATGATTGCTGGGCAGTCGGTGTCCGCCGTGTTGGTCGATATTACCCCCTACACCTATGGCACCAGCGCCATCAGTATCCTCAATGGGGAGATGTATCCCTTTGTCTATGTCCCCATCATCCGCAAGAACACGCCCTTGCCGGTCAGCAAGACCGAGGCCTTCAAAACCCACTACGACGGTCAGGAAAAGGTGGAGGTGAAAGCTTACCAGGGGGAGGACGTGGACGCGCTGAACAACATCGAGATTGGCGAATTCATGATCGAAGGCCTGCGTGACGTGCCCGCCGGCAACGTCATCACCATCTCGCTGGCGCTGGATCTCGACGGCATTTTGCACGTCTCGGCGCGGGAGAAAGAAACCGGGCTGGAAAAGTCCATCACTATTCACAATGTCATCGCCCGCTTCCAGGCACAGCAAATGCAAGATGCCAAGGATCGGGTGGCGGCCCTGTTCGGGACTTTTAGCGGGAACTTGGGCGAGGGGGAGACTGGGGCCGGGGAAACTCAGCAGCATCAAACCCAGGCGAAGGCGCGGGCCCTGGTGGAAAAGGCGGAACGTTTGCTGGAGCGTGCCGCCGACGACGACCGCGAAGAAATGATCGACCTCATCGAGCAGATCCGGGATGCCATGGGTGCCGGGGATTTTGCGTCTGTCGAGGCCGACATGGATCGCCTGGCGGATATTCTGTACTACCTGGATAGTTGAGCCGGATATGGAGTTCTGCCCTACCTGCCGGGCGCGCTTGCGGGGCCATGTGGTCTGCACCCGTTGCCGCACCGATCTCGGTCAGCCACTGGCCGCCGAGGCTCTGGCATCCGCACGGCGGCATGAGGCCATCACCTGTCTGGCTTCGGGCGACGAGGCGGCGGCCCAGCGTGCGCTGGAGGAATCGTTACGATACCAGCGCAATCCGTTGGCCTTGCGGTTGCGGAAGTTTTTGGCGCGGGAGCGGGGCAAACTTGAAAACGACCGGCTATTAAGGGCCCTGTTGCGCCAACCCGTGGATCGCACACCCGTCTGGATGATGCGCCAAGCCGGGCGCTATTTGCCAGAATACCGGGCCGCACGCGAAAAGGCCGGGGACTTTCTGACCCTCTGTCAAACCCCGGAGCTGGCCTGCGAGGTGACGCTTCAACCGTTGCGCCGCTACCCGCTGGACGCCGCGATTCTCTTCTCGGACATCCTGACCGTGCCAGACGCCATGGGCTTGGGCCTGTATTTTGAGGAGGGAGAAGGCCCGCGATTTCGCTATCCGATTCGGGATGCCGGGTCGATTCAGCGTCTGCCGGTTCCCGATCCCGAGCAGGAACTGCGGTATGTGATGGATGCGGTGCGGCTGATTCGCCGGGAGATCAATGGCCAGGTGCCCCTGATCGGCTTTTCGGGTAGTCCCTGGACGCTCGCCACCTACATGGTCGAGGGGGGGGGGAGCAAAAATTTTTCCCGTATCAAGGGGCTACTCTTTGATCGCCCCGATCTGGCGCAGGATTTACTATCAAAACTCACCACCGCCGTCACAGCGTATCTCAACGCCCAAGTGGCCGCCGGTGCCCAGGCCTTGATGATCTTCGACACCTGGGGTGGCGTCCTGACGCCGCGCGACTACGCCAGATTTTCCCTGACCCCGATGCGGGCCGTGGTGGCCGGATTGACCCGCGAACACGAGGGCCGGCGGGTGCCGGTGACGCTCTTCACCAAGGGCGGTGGTGCCTGGCTAGCCGACATGGCCCAATCGGGCTGCGACGCTCTTGGGGTGGACTGGACTTGCGATCTGGCCATGGCGCGCCGGGTGACCGCCGGCCGGGTGGCCCTTCAGGGTAATCTGGATCCTTGCGTGCTTTATGCGTCGCCTGATCGTATCCGGGAAGAGGTCGCCAGGGTGCTGGAGAGCTATGGCCACGGCCCCGGCCATATCTTCAATCTGGGCCACGGGATTCACCCCGATATCGACCCGGAGCGGCCTGCGGTGATGATCGAGGCCGTTCACGACCTGAGTCGTCCCTATCACGATGGCACTGTGGTGCCTTCCCAACCCTAACCCCAACTGCCCTCACGGAAAACGCTCATGAAAAAAATCACCGGATTGATGGCCGGATTCTGGATATTTCTGGGTTCCGCCCTCCCCGCCCTGGCTGAGGTGCGTTCTCAGGCGGTCGAATACCACGATGGTGACACGGCGTTAAAAAGCTATGTGTATTGGGATGATGCTCTCAGTGGCAAACGCCCCGGGGTGATGGTGGTTCATGAGTGGTGGGGGCTTAACGATTACGCCAAACAGCGCGCCAAAATGCTGGCCGAACAAGGCTATGTGGCCTTCGCGGCGGACATGTACGGGGATCGGCGGGTCACTGAACATGCCAAGGAGGCCAAGGGCTGGATGGAGCAAATCACCGCCAACCTGGACGCTTGGCAACAACGGGCGGCCCTTGGCCTGGCCCAACTAAAAACCCGGCCCGAAGTGGACGGCGAGCGGCTGGCCGCCATCGGCTATTGTTTTGGTGGCGCGACCGTCATGCAGATGGCCTATGCCGGGCTTCCCCTCAAGGCCGTGGTGAGCTTTCACGGTTCGCTGCCCCCCGTGCCCGAGTCGCACAAAGCCATTCAGCCGCGTATTCTGATCGCCCACGGCGCGGCTGACGGCTTTGTGCCCAAGGAACGGATCGAGGCCTTCACAGCCGCCTTGAACGCGGCGGGTGCCCATTGGGAAATGGATACTTATGGCGGTGCCAAACACGGTTTCACCAACCCGGACGCGGACAAGGCCGGCATCGACGGATTGGCCTACCAGGCCACGGCGGATCATCGTTCCTGGGCGCGCCTGTTGGCGTTCCTGAAGGAAACCTTGAGTCCATAACCGGCCTGCCATCCAGGATACGAGAAATACGAGGTATACGAGTATGCGCATCAATCGGGTTTGCATTTTGGGGGGGAGCGGTTTTGTCGGCCAGCATCTGGTGGCCCGGTTGGCCGCTGATCGAATCGCTTGCCGGGTGGTGACACGTCATCCCGAACGGCATCGAGATTTACAGGTGTTACCCGGGGTCGAGCTGGTAGCCGCGAATCTCTTCAATCCCCAGGCCCTCACCCAGGTCTTGGGGGGCTGTCAGGTGGTCATCAATCTGGTGGGCATCCTCAATGAATCCGGTCGTCATGCCACCTTCGACAAACTTCATGTGGGACTGGTCGAGGCGATTGCCCAGGCCGCCCCCCCAGCGGGCGTCCGGCGTTTTTTGCAGATGAGCGGTCTGAATGCCGATGCCGGGCAAGGTGTCAGCCGCTACCTGCGCTCCAAGGGCGCGGGGGAAGAAGCGGCTCACCGGCTGGCCGCATCGGGCATTCAGGTGACGAGTTTCAGACCCTCGGTGATTTTTGGACGGGGCGACAGTTTCTTCAACCGCTTTGCCACGCTCCTGTCGTGGACGCCGGGAATCTTTCCGCTGGCTTGTCCCAAAGCGCGCCTGGCACCCGTCTTCGTGGGCGACGTGGTCGAGGCCATGGCCCGTGCCCTCAGCCAGGAAGAGGCCGCTGGGCAGCGTTACGACCTGTGCGGCCCGGCCGAATACAGCCTCTTGGAGCTGGTGCGCTACACCGCGCGTCTGATCGGCTGGCAGGGCGTCGTGATTGGTTTGCCGGCGGGGCTCTCCTGGTTCCAGGCGGCACTGCTGGGCCTGGCACCTGGCCGGCCTTTTACGCGGGATAACTATCGTTCTCTTCAAGTTCCCAGCGTTTGCCGACACAACGGCCTAACAAATCTGGGCATCGAACCCACCGCGATTCAGACCGAGGTACCCCCATATCTGGCGGCGGCGAGTGAGAGGGATCGTTACCTCAATATTCGGGCGACGTTGCCAGAGGGCCCGTAGGCAGCGATACCCATGTGGACACCTCTCGGACTGACAGGGATCTCGGATCAGATCCTGTCCGCCTTGCGTCTCGCCGGGCGCTTTGGGGCTTTCCTGCTAAACCGTTTTTTGGAGGATCGCAGTCTGGAAGTGGCCTCCGAACTCTCTTACACCACCCTGCTCTCCCTTGTCCCCCTGATGGCGGTGGCGGTTTCTGTCGCGGGTGCCTTTCCGGTCTTTGTCGACGTTCAACGTCTGACTCAGGATTTCATTTTTGCCAATTTCGTACCAGCCTTCGGGACTGTGGTTCAAAAATATCTTCAGGAATTTGCCTACAATGCGTCGCACCTGACGGCGATGGGCATTTTATCCCTGGTGGTGACCTCGCTGGTGATGATGTCCACCATTGATACCAGCTTCAACCGCATCTGGCGGGTACGCGTAAAACGCCGGGCATTGGCCAATTTCACCGTCTATTGGGCGGTACTCACCCTGGGGCCCATGCTCATCGGTGCCAGTCTTCTGCTGACCTCCCAGATCTTCTCCGCCCAGGGCTTTACATCGGCCACCGAATCTGTGGGAGCCCACGGGATATTGCTGAAGATAACCCCTTTTTTTGCTACCACCCTGGCCCTGTTTCTGATTTACATGGTGGTGCCGAATCGGACGGTAGCCCTGTTCCATGCCCTGGCGGGGGCGCTGGTGGCGGCGCTATTGTTTGAGGCTGCGAAACGGGGCTTCACCCTCTACATCACCACGGTTCCTACCTATGAGACCATCTTTGGGACGATGGCCGTAGTACCCGTGTTTTTGATCTGGCTCTACACCTCCTGGTTGGTGGCCCTGCTGGGAGCCGAGATTGCCCACGCCTTGTCAGCCTTTCCGGCCTGGTTGCGGACGGGTCGATTCGAGGGGGCGGAGCTGTTGTGGGCCTTTCGGGTGGTGGGCCATCTTTGGGAGGCCCAAAGGAAAGGTCATTCTATTGCCACACGGGCCTTGCTGGCCTGGGAGCCGGGGCTCTCGGAGGACATGCTGTTCGACCTCATTGGTGCCTTTTCTGCTGCCCGCCTGATCCAGCGTACTGCAGAAGACACCTGGATTCTCGCCCGGGATTTGAGCGAAATTACCCTGCTCGATCTCTATCGGCTGCTGCCCCATTCAGTTCGGGAGATCGATATCTATGACGGTGACGCCTGGAACGAGACCCTGGCCCGGGTCGTAATGACGGTTTACGGCGAGGTGCGCCGGGTCATGGACAGATCCCTCAAGGATCTCTACCTGGAGAGACCTATAGGCTCTGCCAGGAACTTCGACGGCGCTGAAAATGCAGTCTCGGCAGGATCAGGCCAATGAGAACGCCCAATACCAATACACCCGCGCCAATCAAAAACCAGTTCTGGTATTCGCGGTTGCCCAATTCGCGGTTCTCCTGTCTGACCACTTCCACTTCCCGGGTCAGTTCCGCGACCGTCTTGCGGAGTTCGTTGCGTTCGTTGGCGATTCGCACGGCATCGGCATAGGTACGGCGGATACTGGCCAGCTCCTCATCGCCCTTGCGCTTGGCCTCGCGGATCTCCTGGTAGGCCTTTTGAACTTGCTGATGTTCGTCCTGCAGCTTGGCCAGTTGCGCACTCAGCTGATCGGGCGATTTCAGGATCTCGTCCAGGCGATTTTGGGTTTCCGTGAGACGTTGGCGGGCACTGGGTTCCTTCATGATTTCATGACTCAGGACAAACCCATCGCCTTCTGCGGTGCGGATACGGCTGTAGCCGGATCCCGGATTGGTGCCCAGAATCTCGACAGGGGTTCCCGAGGTCAACATGCGCACGATCTTGTAGGTGTTGCCTTCACCGGATCGCACCATAATCTTGACCTGATCGGTGATATAGCGGGTCTCGGCGGGCAATCCGGCAGACAGAATCACCCCAGCCAGACACACCAAGACCTTGATAAAGGGCCAGATTTTCTTCATGGGTAAGCATTCTCCGGACTGACCAGCAGGAATTCCAACAGAGCCTTTTGCGCGTGCAGGCGGTTTTCCGCCTCGTCCCATACCACCGATTGCGGGCCATCGATAACCTCGGCCGTGACCTCCTCGCCCCGATGCGCTGGTAGGCAATGCATGAACAGGGCATCCGGGGCGGCACGGGCCATCAAGGCGCTGTCGACCTGATAGCCGGTGGAAGAAAACACCGCCCGGCGTTGTTCCCATTCAACCTCCTGCCCCATGCTAGTCCAGACATCGGTCACCACCAGCTGGGCACCGATGATCCCTTCTTGCGGATCGCAAACCCACCGGGCACGGCCCTCGGCAATGGCCAGCCGCGCCGGGTTTGGCTCAAAACCTTCCGGGCAGGCCACAATCAGTTCGAAATCGAACTGGCGTGCGGCTTCAATGAAGGTCTGGCACATATTGTTGCCATCACCCACCCACAGCACTCGTTTACCACGAATATCGCCGCGGTGTTCAAAAAAGGTCTGGATATCCGCCAGCAACTGGCAGGGATGACAAGTATCCGTGAGGCCGTTGATCACCGGCACACGAGAGGCTGCCGCGAAACGTTCCACGGTCTCGTGGGCAAAGGTGCGGATCATCACCACATCCACCATCCGCGACAGCACCTTGGCGGTATCCTCGATGGGCTCACCCCGGCCAAACTGGGTATCGCGGGGCGAGAAAAAGATCGCATGGCCACCCAGCTGCGTCATGGCCGTTTCAAAAGAGACCCGGGTTCGCGTCGAGGATTTTTCAAACACCATGGCCAGGGTACGCTGCCGGAGTGGCAGATAACCGGCCTCGCGTGGCGCGATTTTGAGAGCCATGGAACGGTTAATCAGCCGGTGCAACTCGGCTGGGGTCAGATCCAGCAAGGTGAGAAAATGCCGGGGCGTTGGCGGCGTGGCCGTGGTCATTGGCGATCCAGGAAATCGCGAATCAGCGCGCTGAGTTTTAATACCAGGCCATCGGCTTCAGAGTCTTTCAGGATCAGGGGCGGCAACAAACGCACCAGGGTATCGGCGGTGACATTGATCAACAAACCGGCACCCAACGCCTGGGTGACCAGATCGGCGCAGGGCCGATCAAGTTCAATGCCAATCATCAAACCCAGACCGCGAATCTCCTTCACCCCGGCCACACCGGCCAGGGACTCCCGAAAACCCGCGAGCAAACGTTCGCCCAACAGCTTCGCCCGATGTTGGAGATCGTCCGTTTCCATGACCTCTAGCACTGTATGAGCGACACGGCAGGCAAGAGGATTACCCCCGAAGGTGGAGGCGTGCATCCCCGGGCCCAACAGATCAGCCGCCTCGCCGCCCGCTAGGCAGGCACCAATCGGCACACCATTGCCCAGGCCCTTGGCCAGTGTCACGACATCGGGGACGACGCCGCTGTGCTGGCAAGCCAGAAAACGGCCCGTCCGGCCCATACCGGTCTGGATTTCATCGAGCATCAAAAGCCATTTGAACTCGTCGCACAGGGCCCGCAGACCTGCCAGATAGTCTGGTGGCGGAATGCGAATGCCGCCTTCGCCCTGAATCGGCTCCACCAGCACCGCCACGATATCCGATTGATTCTGGCCAGTCTTGCGTAGTGCCATGAGATCCCCGTAAGGTACCCGCACAAACCCCTGAACCAAAGGCTCAAATCCGGCCTGAACACGCCGATTCCCGGTCGCGCTCAAGGTGGCCAGGGTACGACCGTGAAAGCTGGATTCCATCACGGCAATGGCAGGGATTTCGACGCCCTTGCGATGTCCCCAGACCCGTGCCAATTTAATCGCAGCCTCGTTGGCCTCGGCACCGGAGTTGCAAAAAAATGCCCGCGTCATTCCGGTCAGGGACACCAAACGATCCGCCAGACGGTTTTGCCAGCTCACCTGATACAGATTGGAGGTATGCAACAACGTCCCAGCCTGAAGGCAAATGGCCTCTCGCACCCTGGGGTGGGCGTGCCCCAGTCCGCAAACCGCAATGCCGGAAATGGCATCCAGATATTGCAAACCCTGTTCATCCCAGAGCCAGGCACCTTCCCCCCGTTCGAAACAAACCGGGAGGCGCCGGTATGTCGCCATCACTGCATCCGTCATGCGCGTTGTCCTGTGACTGAAAAACAAAAAGGCAGCCTCGAATCTCGGGGCCACCTGATGAACCCATGTTTGAATCCCACCGATTCAAACATGGCGAATTTCAACCGATTCTAGGACGCCCATCGGGCGGATTCAAGACGGCATCGTGTTAATTTTGAAAGCCTCGTGAGAAACCTGGACACTTAATCTAAAAGCGATTATATTTAGGCCAAGACGTCCTCTGCGGTGTCCGTCGGCGGTCGGGGTATTTTCTTGAGCCTAATCTATACTCTGGGAATGCTTACGAAGTGTGCTGGTGTGCAAGTCCGCCCCGAGCGGAAAGCCTAAAGGTGCCGGTGGCACTCCCACTTGGACCTACCTGGTTCAAGAACGAAGGCCGCAACGACACAGGTGGAGGGCGTCTGTTTCCACTTCTCATAAGATTAAGCCGCTTTTCAGCGGCTTTTCGGTCTCTACGGTGTCTCATCTCTCTCTCCCCAAAAAATCCTCTATCTTGCGACGGGAATGCTGAGTAACGGCGCGGCGTTCATGCTCGACGGGATTACTAAAACCCTATGATTCCCGCAGCCTGCCAACTTCTCGGCGATCCCATCCTGGCGAAATGCGGCCCCATGGCGCTGTCGCGCCTGTTGGCCTATCTCGAAGAGCGATCCTTCGCGGCCGGAGAGACCCTATACCGGGCGGGCGATCCGGTGGATGGTCTCTATCTGGCGACCGTCGGCGAGGTGCGCCTGGAAACCCCGGAGGGGGTGGCCCTGCCCTGGACGGGCGGGTGTTTGGGCACGGAGAGCGTCACTGAGTCTCCGATCTATCTAACCACGGCCATTGCCACCCAGGCAACCCAGGTATTGCAGATCCCTCGTGGCCCCCTGATGCCCATTCTGAGCGACCAACCCGGGATCAAGAACCATTTGATCCTTGACCTTTTGGGTCGGCTGACCGTGTTGGTTGATTTACTCGCCTGGCCCGAGTCCGGCCAGCAGATCCCCGGCCTGCCAGGTCAGTCTGCGGATCAACCTCTCGCGCACCAGCAGGCCGTGGCTGAGACAGGCTTTTTTGTCCGCCTGACCGGTTGGCTGGGTTGGCTGGTGACAATACTCTTGCCCTTGGGGGTACTGTGGGCCACCCATCGCGCCGGCATGGATCGTGATGCCGGCCTGTTCCTGGCGATTTTTTGCGCGACCGTTAGCCTGTGGGTGTTTTCCCTGGTGGAAGATTACCTTCCAGCCCTCTTTGCCGTCATGGCCATTCTCATCAGCGGGATCGTTCCGGCCCCGGTGGTGCTGGCGGGATTTACCTCCGACGGTTTTTTCATGGCCATGAGTATCCTCGGGTTGAGTACGGTGATCGTGGTATCGGGACTCGGCTATCGCACTATGCTGCTACTGTTGCGTTATCTGCCCAATACCGGGTTTTGGCATAACCTGGGGCTGATGCTCATTGGGATCTTTCTCACCCCCTTGATTCCCTCGGCCAACGGTCGGATAGCCTTGGTAGCGCCCTTGTATGTCGATCTGGTGAATAACCTGGGTTTTGCCAGAGAGCGGCTGGCCGCCACCCAGTTGGCGGTCAGTGCCTTTGGGGGCGTGAGTTTGCTGTCCGCCGTCTTCATGAGCAGCAAGAGCGTCAATTTTGCCGTCTTTGCACTGCTACCGGCTCAGATGCAGGATCAATTTCAGGGGGTGACCTGGCCCCTGGCTGCCGCAGTCACCGCCGCAGTCTTGCTACTGTGCCAGGCGCTCGGCAGCGCCTGGTTGTTTCGCGGTGCCGAGGCACCCAAACCCTCCAGGGAACGGGTCGCGAGCCAGCTCATCCTGCTCGGTTCCCTACGGCCCCGGGAATGGGCGGCACTGGCGGGAATTTTGATCCTGATTGTGGGAATGGCAACGCCTTCCCTGCACGGGATTCAGCCACCCTGGCTAGGGCTTGCGGTGTTGTATGGGCTGTTGTTACTGGGATTCCTGAGCAAAAAAGAACTCAAGGAAAAAACCGATTGGCCTTTTTTGCTTTATCTCAGCGGTCTCACCGGACTGGTGGGTGCGTTTAATCACCTGGGGCTGAACCAACAGTTGACCGATGCCTTGCCCGGCGTTGGAAACCTGATGCGCGACCAGTTTGGCCTGTTCGTTCTCATGCTGTTTGTCCTGATGGCCCTGGTTCGTCTGGCTGTACCCACCAATGGCACAATCATCATCTTTGCCACACTCTTCATGCCGATGGCCGAGCTTCACGGTGTCAACCCCTGGGTGATGGGCTTTGTCATCCTGGTGTTTGGAGAGTTGTGGTTTTTCCCCTACCAGTGTTCCTACTATCTGCAACTGCAGGAGGTCAACCGTGCCCAAAGGCTGTACCGCGAGCCATCCCTGCTTTGGCACAATGCCTTCATGGGCCTGGCGCGTTTCACCGCCATCTATGCCGCCATTCCCTATTGGCAGGCCTGGGGACTGCTATGACAGGGCGTGGCGAGCGCCTGCTGGCGGGACTGTTTCTGTTCAGCTCAATCGGATTATTTACCTGGTTCGCGATCAGTAAGCCGCATGTTTTTGTTCTGCACAGCTATGACAAGAACTATGCCTGGGTCAAGGGGGTCAACATCGGGCTCCGCCGGGTGCTGGACAACCGCAGTGATTATGGGGTGCGCTGGCATTACCTTGACACCAAACGCCACCCTTGGCCGGCTTTCAAGGAAAATGCCGGTATCGCGGCCCGCCGTGCCATCGACAAGATGCAGCCGGACGTGATCATTGCAATCGACGACGATGCCCAGAATTATGTATCACGCTACTACCTGAATCATCCCCGCATTCGCATTGTCTTTGCCGGGGTCAACGAAGAACCCGGGCGCTATGGCTTCGAAGGGGCCTCCAATATCACCGGCATCCTGGAACGCCTGCCCCTGGCGGCTCTCAAGGAGACCCTCTCGCTCTTGGCGGAACGCAACCGGTTACCCTGGCCGTCGCGGATCCGCTTTCTTGGTGATCGCTCGGAGACGGTACGGGGCGACGAGCGCTATTTCCGAACCTTCGACTGGAGCCCGTTACAGGTACTCGAATCGCGCCTGGTGGATACCCTGGACGAATGGCAGGCTGCGATCCGCGAGTCGGCAGACCAG
>JBAXSA010000027.1:0-17721 GCA_037130945.1 Pseudomonadota bacterium
CCAGGGTTGGAACTGCTTGCCGTTATGCAAGTAAAGGGTTCCCTTGGATAATAGACCCACAAAGAGCTTGAGTTTTTCGTCAGTGCTGGCCTTTGTGGCGTTTGCCGGAATGGTCAGTTCCACACTCAGGTTGCTGGGGGTGCCCGTGTTCGTGGCTTCGGTGAGCAGTTGGCCATCAGGGGCGTTCGAGCGGGCCAAGAGGGGCCGCGCCACGAGGATCTCGGCGGTGTCCTGGGTGCTGCCCACGATGGATAGGTTGCCGTCGAAAGGCCCGAGCCGCCCAGGCTGAAAGAGAATATGCACCGTACAAATAGCATAGGGATTCAGAAACGGGGGACAGTCATTGCTGGCGGTAAAACCCTCGCCGGTGACCTGAATCCTCTGGATATCCAGTTTCACCTTACCGGCATTGCTCAGGGCAGTGGTGCCAATGACGACAGGCCCGTGACTGGCAGTAGTGCTGACGACGGGAACGCCGCCGGCCACGCTGACCAGGCCGTCCGTGGGAGCGGGCGTGAAATCCGAGGCGTTGAGGGGCAGGGAATAGCCCGACGCCGCTAGCGCATCCTGCCAATTCCACGACAGATATGGAAACAGGAGCATGGGTGCAACGGCAAACACCAGTCCGGCCAAGAACCTAATTTTCATGTTTCTCACCCTTCTCCATGCCAATCAACACACTAACATGACCCGCTAGTATTGCTAGAACGATCCAAAACCAAAACCGGTTGATACTAGCATCAAATAGCCCCGTCACAGCCACCGAAGACAGCATGGCAGCCGTCACCCTGGCTGGCGGCCATTCTCCCAAAGATTCACCTAAATTCCAGTGCCGTCTTTTCAAGATCGATTGGACAACCATCGCCAAGAATCCCAGCAAAACCGTGAACCCCCAAGGCCCCCGTTCAGCCAGCGTTTCCAAGTAGATATTATGTGGCCAGGGGGTACGACGAGAATCCGTCGGCATCCACTCGGGTAATCCCGCCCGGGCTGCGGCAACGTAATCCGCCCCGATTGATTGAAAACTGCCCGTGCCCTGTCCCCATAATGGCGCGTCCATAAACATTTGCCACGCCGCCTGCCACAAAGGGATACGACTCCACCATGACGGCAAACTTAATAATTTTTTCCACATGGGAAAACCCAATGCCGCATCTAAAACCATGCCGAGTAGGATGGCGCAAGCAAACCATAGGGCACTGCGAGCCCTGGCGAAAAAAATAAAATGAATGGTGAGGGCCAGCAACACCGCATGTGACCGATAGGATATTGCGACTGCGAACCAGGTTATCAATCCCAGGCCAGCCAGCCATCGACACACCCGCCACTCGTCCGATATCAATATTGCCACCAATACCACTGCGAGTATCCCACCATAAAGCAGGTCATTGGGCACCGCCAGGTAGATGAGTGAGAGACGTTTCATCCAGGTGGAAGGATCGCCGGAAGTAAAAGGGTAAGCGGCTACGAGCGCCATGATGCCCATTGTAAAAACGATCAAGGCAACGACACGATAAAACCAGCGGATGGAATGGGCCTGATTAAAGCCCATGGCAATGATACCAGCCAAAAACCATGCGGGGAGTATGGCGGCATTCAGCATCAGTGCCCTTTTGACCTCGGGTGCCAACAGGGTCGATAGGGTCAGGGAGACCATCAATGCACCGTACCCTATTGGGTGGAGGATATTCGAACCGGATGCCGGGCGGGTGATCTTTAATCCCAAATAGGCATGGATGATGCCCGCCACCAGCGTGATGTCAATCGGGTTCAAAGAAATCAACAGGCCCCCAACCACAACGGCGGTTCCTGTCAGCGAGAAAACCAGAGGTAATAGATAAAGAAATCCCAACAGGATCAGCGAAGGATACTACGCTCGCTGAGGCCGAGAAAATTGACGAACACCCCGACTTCGGGGCAGTTTTCGACGAGGGCCTGGAGCGCCGTCATGGCGTGATCGAGCTTGAGATGGGATTTGTAGAGCAGCCGGTAGGCGCGTTTGATCTGCTGGAGGGCGGCGTCGGAAAAGCCCCGTCGCCGGAGACCCTCGCTGTTGATGCCGTGGGGCGCGGCGGGATGACCAGCGACCGTGACATAGGGCGGTACATCCTTGGCCACCACCGATCCCATGGCGCAAAAACTATGGGCACCAATGCGGCAGAATTGATGAACTATGGTAAAACCGCCAAGGATGGCCCAGTCCTGAACCTTCACATGCCCGCCGAGGGATGCCGCGTTGGCCATGATGACCTGATGGCCAATCTGGCAGTCATGGGCGACGTGGGTGTAGGCCATCAGCAAACAGTCATTGCCTATCCGGGTCACGCCAGCATCCTGCACTGTACCGCGATGGATGGTCGCAAATTCCCGAATATGATTGCGGTCGCCAATCTCCAGCCGGGTGGGTTCACCACCATATTTTTTGTCCTGGGGGGCCTCGCCGATCGATGAGAACTGAAAGATCCGGTTATCCCGGCCGATGCGGGTCGAGCCCTGAATGATGGTATGGGGGCCGACACGGGTTCCCGCCCCAATCTCGACATCGGCCCCAATGATGGCGAAGGGGCCGACAGCCACCGTCACATCCAGCTGGGCGCGAGGGTCGACCAGTGCGCGGGGATCGATTAGCGTCATTCCCTGGCCGTACACATGATCTCGGCCGACGCCACCAGCTTGCCATCGACCTTGGCATTGCCGCTGAACATCCAGATGCCTCGCTTGTGCCCCTTGAAAAGCACCTCGATGATCAGCTGATCCCCGGGTTCCACGGGGCGTTTAAAGCGCACGTCGTCGAGGCCCACCAGATAATAGAGTTTCTGGCCGATCTCCTCGCGGTGGGATTGAATCGCCAAGAGCCCCGTGGCTTGCGCAATCGCCTCAATGATCAAAACCCCGGGCATCACGGGTTTGCGGGGAAAATGGCCCATGAAGTGCGGTTCATTGAAGGTGACGTTCTTGACGGCCACCAGCCGTTCGTTGGCGACGAACTCCAAAACCCTATCAATCAGCAAAAAGGGATAACGATGCGGCAGGAGCTGCAGCACCTGGTGAATATCCATCGTCGTCATTCAGCCTCCACAACGAAACAACTCGCCACTCACAACGGGGCGGTCAAACAGATTTTCAGGATGCACCGGGGGGGATTGGATGGCGGTCACCACCTCTTCAAGCCGCTTGAGCCGTCGGGCCCAGTCATCCAGCTGGCGAATCCGCACGATACTTTTGCGCCACTCCTGGGCGGAGGTGGAGGGCAGGCCTCCACTGTAAACACCCGGTTCGGTAAAGGATTTTGTGACCATCGAGCGACCCGTAAAATGAACGTTGTCACCAATCTCCAGGTGGCCGGCGACCCCCACGGCTCCCGCCAGGGTGCAGTTGCGGCCGATATGAGTGGAACCCGATATGCCGGTCATGGATGCGATTGCGGTGTACTCGCCAATGTGGCAGTTATGGCCAATCTGAACCAGATTGTCGATGATGACACCATTGCCAATGAGGGTATCTTCCAGCACACCCCGGTCGATGGTGGCATTGGCACCCACCTCGACATCGTCACCCAGGCATACCCGGCCGATATGGGGGATACGAAGCCAGACCTCCCCCTCCCGGGCAAAGCCAAAACCATCCGCCCCGATCACACAGCCAGGGTGTAACAAGGCTCGCCGGCCAATCTGGGTGCCCCAACAGAGGGTCACCCGTGCCATCAACCGACTGCCCTCGCCAATGACACAATCCCGGCCGATGATACAACCCGGGCCCACGAAGACCCCGGGGCCAATCATG
Organism: Pseudomonadota bacterium; assembly: GCA_037130945.1. Classification (GTDB taxonomy): domain Bacteria; phylum Pseudomonadota; class Gammaproteobacteria; order Chromatiales; family Chromatiaceae; genus JBAXSA01. The sequence goes on from JBAXSA010000027.1 coordinate 3,784, forward strand.
GCACCGGCCTCGACCACGGCCATGGGGCCAATCCAGGCGGACGGGTGAAGGGTGGCGGCGGGGTCGATTTGCGCGCCGGGATGCACCCCGCCAACCACTGCGGAGGGTGGGTGCAAGGCGTGTGAAACCTTGGCGTAGGCAAGGTAGGGATCGGTGGCGACCAGGGCGTCCACCGGACACTGGGGGCGATCCGCTGCGGTTAAAATCACCGCTGCTGCCTGGGTGTGGGTCAAGAGTTTGCGATATTTGGAGTGGGTCAGGAAGCTGATGGCCCCTGCGTGGGCGTTTTGCAGGGTCGCCACCGTGTGGATCAAACGCCGGGGATCCCCCTCCAGTTCGGCATGGCAAACCGCCGCCAGCTCGCCCAGGGTCATGGCCATCTCGACAGCCTAGACGGATCAGGATCAGTGCCGTAACTTGATCTTTTCCCGCAATCTCGACAGAACCTTTTCGGAAATATCGATGCGCTCGCTGAAATAGACCACGCCGTCACTGAGTACGAGATCGATCTTTTCTTCCTTGGCCACCTCGCGGACAACCTCGCCCACCGCCTTACGGAGCCGGTTCAATTCCTCGTTGCGACGGATGGTAAAATCCTCGCGAAAGCTGTCCTGGGCATTTTTGAGCTTGCGGCGGGCGACCACCAGATCCTTTTCCAGATCCTTGAGTTTATCCTCACTCATGACGCTGCTGTTTTTCTCCAGCTGTTCCTCGAGCTTCTTGAGTTCCTTCTGGCGCGTGGAGACTTCCTCATTGCGCCGGTTGAACTCCTTCTCCAGATCATCCTTGGCCTTGGTATATTGCGGGGATTCTTCTACCACCTTGGTGGCATTGACGAAACCGAGTTTGTAATCCTGAGCAACACTGACCGCCGGCGTCGTCAAATTAATGAAAAACGCCGCAGTAACCGCCACCATGAGATTATCTTTCATCAAAAACTCCTGAAACCCCGTCCCTTTAGGGCGGGGACAAACGAACAATAAAATTAGGTGCCGGTCTTTCCCGGTTGTCAGCCCTTACGGGCCTAGTGACTCTCCATAGGGAATAGAACGCTTAAAAAGTTTGACCGAGGGTAAATTGAAAGACCTGGGTCTCGTCACCGGATTTGGCATTGAGGGGAAATCCCAGACTAAAGGTCAGTGGGCCTACTGGCGAATACCAAGTGGTACTTAACCCAGTGGAGTAGCGCAGATCCGCAAGATCGAGAGCCCTATAGGTGCCAATGGCCTGGCGATTGTTTTGCCAGACATACCCGGCATCCAGGAAGGCGGAGATCCGCATGGTCTTCCGGAAATCCTCGATAGGCGCGGGGATGCCAATTTCAACCCCTCCCACCAGTTTGACATTGCCGCCAATCGGGTTGTCCGTTTTGGCCTCCGTGGGACCTAGCGTCCATTCCTTGAAACCGCGTACAGTTCGGGGGCCGCCGGCAAAGTAGTTTTCCATGAACGGCAGCCCCTTGGTGTTGCCATAACCGTCGCCATAACCGAGATCGGTGTTGACGACAAAGACGTAATCAGACCACAACGGCAGATACCACTGGAGATGGTATCCCAACTTATAGTATTCGAGGTCACTGCCAGGTACCGTCACCAGGGTCGATAGGGTTTGGATCATGCCCTGGGTGGGGAGGATGGCGCGATCACGGCCATCTTTTTGCCAGCTGGCGTTGATCTGGAAATTGTTGTAAACATCGCCGTTGGCTAGGACGTAGGCTATGGCGGTGGTTGACTGGTCGGGCTTGAGATGGAGATAGTTGAAGCTGGGACCCAGCGTGATCCGGCTGGTGTCGGTCAGGGGAACCCCGAAATTGATGCCAAACGCGCCGGTATCGGTGGCATAATTCGCGGTATTGAGGGTGCTGAAGTCGGTTTTGCTATAGGACAGATCAAAGCCGCGGCTGATGCCATCCGGGGTGTAATAGGGGTTGGTATAACCAATCCGGTAATTGGTGTCGACGCTGTTGTTGGCGAATGCCAATGCCAGACGCTTGCCGGTTCCCAGGAAATTGTTTTCACTGACGCTGGCATTCAACAATACCCCGCGGGATTGCGAATAGCCGACGCCGGCCATGAGATTGCCGCTGGCTTTTTCCTTGACCTTGACCTTGACATCGACCTGATCCGGGGTGCCGGCCACGGCCGGAGTCTCCATAGACACCTCCTCGAAATAGCCCAGGCGTTGCAGACGTTCCTTGGAGCGTTTGATGGCCTCGCCTGAAAACCAGGCCGCCTCCATTTGGCGCATCTCGCGGCGCAGCACCTCGTCGCGGGTTCGGGTGTTGCCCTGCATCTCAATGCGGCGCACATAGACCCGCCGGCCGGGATCAATAAAGAAGGTCAACGAGACCTGCTTTTCAGCCTCGTTGATCTCGGGGATGGTGTTGACATTGGCGAAGGCATAACCCTGATTGCCAAGGTGCTGGGCGATCTTCTCCGTGGTGGCGGTGGTTTGCTTGCGCGAGAAAAGATCGCCGCGCTGCACATAGACTAGGGGGAACAGGGATTCCTTGGACACGACAAATTCCCCGGCCAGCCGGACGTCTTTGATCCGATATTGTTCGCCTTCGGACAGGGTCGCATCGATGAAAATAGCCTTTTTGTCAGGGCTGATGGACACCTGAGTGGATTTGATTTCAAAGCGCAGGTAGCCGCGATCCAGGTAGAAAGACCGCAGTGATTCAAGATCCGCCGACAGCTTTTGTTTGGAGTATTGGTTGCTGTTGGTAAAGGTCGAGAGCCAGTTGCCGGTGTCGAGCTGGAATTGTTTGAGCAGTTCCTTGCTGGCAAAGGCTTTATTACCAATCAGGTTGATCTGGCGAATCAGCGCGGTCGGCCCTTCGGTGACTTGGATCTCGACGGCCACCCGGTTGCGCTCCAGCGGGTTGACCTTGGATTCTACCTTCACACCATACCGGCCCCGGTTGTAGTATTGCCGCTTGAGATCCTGCTCCACTTTGTCGAGCAGAGAATCATTGAAGATTCGTCCCTGGGCCATGCCAATATCCTTCAAGCCCTTGAGCAAGTCGTCCTTGCTGATTTCCTTGTTGCCGCTGACCTCGATAGTGGCGATCGAGGGCCGCTCATCCATGGATACCACCAGCACATCGCCCTGTTGTTCCAACCGGACATCCTTGAAGAAGCCGGTTTTATAGAGGGCACGGAGAATCTCGGCGGTATTTTCCGGGGTTACACGATCACCCGTCTTGACGGGCAGGTAGCTGAAAACCGTGCCCGCCGAGACCCGTTGCAACCCTTCCAATCGAATATCCCGCACGGTGAAGGCATCCCCCCCAGCCAGGGTCGGGGGGACAACGGACAATCCCAGCAGGGCGACCAGGGCACCCATGAGTCGAAAACGCATATCCAGACATCCGCGAAAAAGGTTAAGGGAGACATCGAACGCCCCCAAGGGCCGTGCCAGCGGAACAGTATAAGAGATTGACCGGGCAGGGCGAAATCGGACAGGCATTCTACAGGTCAAATCAGTGTTTCAAACGGCCAGTCAGGTGCTGGGAAGGCCAACCTGTCAAACAGACTACAGGTTGATATCAGGGATATTTTCCGGTTGTGTCCGCAAGACTGGTTGAACGCACGGTGTCAGGCCATAATCATTAAAATCCAGGAGACTCATCATGACACAGACCCGTATATCCTGCTCTATCAGAATTTTCCGGCGTTGTTGGGTCTGGGCGGCTCTGCCATTTTTCCTGGCAGTACCCTCTCAGGCTGCGGTGGTATTGGACGGTAGCCTGGGTGCCCGAGGACCGCTTGCCGGACCGCACTACCAAGTCGATCCGGCCTTGGGGCGTCAGCAGGGTGCCAATCTTTTTCACAGCTTTGAGCGCCTGGGACTCAGCGCCGCCGAGAGCCTGACATTTTTAGGCCCGGCTTCAGTGCAGCGTGTGATCTCCCGAGTGACGGGCGGCGAGCTGTCGTCTATTGATGGCACCCTTGGGTTGGCAATTCCCGGTGCCGATCTCTATCTCATCAACCCTGCGGGGGTGATGTTTGGCCCCAATGCCCGTCTGGATGTAAAGGGATCTTTTTTTCTCAGCACCGCCGACCGCTTGCGGTTTGCTGACGGCAGCCACCTGGAGAGCCGTTTGGGAGGTATCAGCACTTTCAGTTCTTTCAGTTCGGCCCCGCCGGTGGCCTTTGGGTTTTTAGCGGCGGCCTCCCCTGGCAGATTGCGGATTGAGGTAGCCTCGCTGTCAGTGCCGGCGGGTTTTACGCTGGGGCTTGCAGGGGGGGCCGTCACTTTGACGGATGCCCGGCTGGTGGTGCCGGGTGGCCAGATCTTGCTCGCTGCGGCGAGTGATGGTGAGGTTCGCATCGAGCCCAATGGCTTGCGGTTGATGGGTATTGGCGCCCCTATCGAGATACTGGGTGGAAGCCATGGGCCACCGGTTGCTGCCCTGGATGTTTCTGGCCCGGCTGGCGGGCGGTTGGGCCTGGAATCTGGCAGCCTGCATATCCAGCAGGCTCTGCTGCTGGCTCAGACCCAGGGGGCAGGGCAAGGCGGTGGCGTGGCCATTGCCATTCAGGGCGAGGCGATTCTGGAGAATCATACTCATGTCGATACCAGTACCTCCGGCAGTGGCAATGCTGGAGCCGTCCGTATTACGGCTCATGACCTGACGTTACGCGATGGTGCCCAAGTGATTTCAGAGACCCAGGGCAGCGGGCGGGGGGGTGACATCGAAGCCCAAGTGACGGGCCAGCTATTGCTGAAGGGTTCGCCGGGAACCGGCACCGACAATCGCTCGGGTCTCTATGCCAATAATCTGGCGGCTGGTAGCGGCGGAGCGGGAATCATTCGGGTGGAAGCGGGCGCTTTGACCCTTGACCGGGGTGATTTACAAAGTGCTACAGAAGGAACTGGGCAAGCTGGCCGGGTTGAGGCCACTGCCGATAACATCGTTCTCATCAATAGCGGCCAGATCCTGAGTTTTACCCGTGGTCAGGGGGCTGGTGGGGATATTTCGGTGACTGCGCGCCAGGGATTATTCCTTTCCGGGTTTGCCCGGGAAGGACAGGATCTCTTTAAGTCAGGGCTTTTCACCTATAGCGGTGATAGCGATTTTCTCAACGCCGGGCAAGCGGGAACCATCCGGGTGCAGGCACCTCGTCTAGAAATCATGGGAGGTGCCAATATTCTGTCCTCCACCAGCGGCAATGGCGATGCCGGCAACATTCATCTGAGGGTGGGCGACATGTGGGTTGATAACAGTCTTCTGTCTTCAAGCAACAGAACGCAACAAGGTAATGGACGCAGCGGAGATATCGAGATCAATGCGGATCAGCTTCTGTTGACTCATAACGCCTTCATCGTGGCGCAGAATCGTTCGCGTCCCTTGAACTTGGACATGCACCCGGGAGGCAATATCGCCATTCATGTTCAGGGTTCATTGCGCGTCGATCAGGGCTCCGTGGTCTCGGCGCAGTCGAGCTTTAATCCAGGCGGCAATATCGAAATCCTTGCTGCCAGCACCCAACTCCTTAATGGCGGTCATCTGGATGCCGAATCCAGCGGTACCGACCCGCATAGCCGTGGTGGCAATGTCAGGGTTCAAGGTGACAATCTCGTGATCAACGGGGGCACGAGCCGAATCGGTGCCCATGCCGACCTGGGAAAGGGCGGGAACATTCTGGTCGACACCCGGGTATTTCTCCATGATGGCCGTCCTGTGATTGGCAATATTCTCAATGCCTCCTCCCGTGTCTCCGGCAATGATGGCAATGTGGCGGTCAACGCGCCGCAGTTGGACATCAGTGGTCAGCTAGTGGCGCTCCCCCAGCGCTATCTGGATGCCGCAGGTTTGCTCAACAAGCCCTGTGGTCTGGAGGATCAGAGCAAACGCAGCCGCTTGGCGGTGATGGGGCGTGGTGGGTTGGGACTCCCTCCCTGTAATCCCTGAGCCCCGGAAGTCATGAGCCTTTAATTCTAAACGGCGCAGCCCCCAGAAGGGGGCTGCTGAACGGCTGGCCTGAGGGAAAATCCCGGGCTATCGGTTATCCCGCAGCATCTGGCTCACGTCACGGTCAATGGGCAACTCGTAGTTATAGGCGGCCACGACGACATTGTCCGCCGCCCGAACCAGGCGGGCGTTCACATAGATCCTTTCGCGGCCCACGGCATAGGTACCGACGATGACCGTAGGGGCGTTGAAGTCGCTACTCAGCTCACGGAGTTCTCGCGATAACAGGAACTGGCCCTGGCGTTCACGAATATAAAGGCTGTTGCGGAGAGCCGCCTCGACGATCTGATAGCCACAGGCGGTGAACTGGCCGGCCACCTGTTCCGCCGCCAACCGGCCAAAGGTGGAGGAAAGGGTCAAGTCGTCAACATTGACGAAGCTGGCCACCAGCAGGGTGCTGTTGTGTGCCAGGTTGGGCCCGGCCTGCTGGATCAGGACATCCGCAGCCGTGTGATTGGAGACAATGACCTCGGCCTTGGGCGGTGACTTGTTAATAAGAAGCGACTGGCATCCTGTGGTGCCCACCGCCGTGAACAGTACCAATCCTAGGGTCAGCCAGCGAACGGTATGAATATTCTGCATGGATGCCCCCTCAATGATCGGTCAAAGCGTAGTTTTTGGCCGGCATGCCGGAAGCCATGTAGATCCATTTCTCACCTCGGTGGAAGTAAAACACCTCGCTGTTTGACAACAAGACGTAATGACCTTTCCTGACCGTGTTGGTGATGACGATCTCGGTGGGAGGATGCATAGTCCATGTGCTGCCGGGCATTGGCCCATAACCCGGATAGTCGTCTCCGCCTTCCTGATGAACCAGGGGCCGCACCGTATAGCTGACCTGTACCATCGCCAGGTTGGGTGCCGTGACCACGACCCCGCCTTTGCCGACTAGCTGGCTCACCAGGAGATCCTGATAAATGGCGGAAAAGGTATTTTGGCCTAGCGTCGGGCCTTCCACATAGATGGGATCGGCCTTGTCCGGGAGAGCGGCGAGAATTTTAGCCGCCTGCTGCTCGGCCAGAAGATCCCAGTGGTGAGCTGCCTGGGTACGCAACTGGCTCGACTCCGGATAGACCTCAGTGGAGGGTCCCTTCCAGGCCGTACAACCGGCCAGGATTAGCGCGCCGGCCCCGAGTGCCAGAATGTTGCAAATCTTCATCAAAAATCCTCTGGTTGAAACATCCGTTGGTGAGTCTTAGGAACAACGATCCCGGCTCGGCTGGAACCCTTATTCTATGATCGCAAGCATAAACGAACAAAAAAAGAATTCAAGGGGTTAGTTGAATTATTGCAGTCTTTACTTGAGGTTTGTAATCCGCCTTTATTAGCCTATTAGCCCATCAACCTGGGCCAGGCGGATCGCAGGTATTGGATCATGGACAGCAGGGTGAGTACCGCCGCCGCATACAACAGGACATAGCCGATGTCCCGGATCGGAAAGGGTCCGAGGTTATCTCGCCACAGCAGCAAGACAATAGCGGTCATTTGCGCTGCGGTCTTGAATTTGCCAAGCCAGCCGACCGCCACGCGGCTACGCGCACCGAGTTCGGCCATCCATTCCCGCAGCGCGGAGATGGCAATCTCGCGGCCGACGATCACCGCAGCCGGTAAGGCCAGCCAGGGTGTCGGGTCATCCTGAACCAACAGGATCAGGGCCACCGCCACAATCAACTTGTCGGCCACCGGGTCGAGAAAGGCACCAAAGGCCGAAAATTGTCCCCAGCGGCGGGCCAGGTGGCCATCCAGCCAGTCAGTAACAGCGGCCAGAGTGAAGAGGATGGCGCTGAGCAGGCGGGCACTCTCGAAGGGCAAATAAAAGACGCCAGCCAGCACCGGGATCAGGGCGACCCGGAGTAGCGTCAAGGCGTTGGGGATATTCCAGATGAACAAGAGCCTAGTCTTCACCATGCAATGCTGCATAAATACGTTTTGCCAAGGTGTCGCTGATCCCGTCAACCCGGGCGAGATCTTCAATCCCTGCCCCGGTAATTTCCCGCAGGCCGCCGAAGTGACGCAGCAGTCTTTGGCGCAGCACCGCGCCCACACCCGGGATGGCCTGCAGGGCAGACGCCCTGTGGCGCTTGGCACGCCGCTGACGATGACCGGAAATCGCGAAGCGATGGGCCTCGTCCCGGATCTGCTGGATCAGGTGCAGTGCCGCAGAATCCCCCGCTAGTCTAACCGCCGTCTCCTGTCCGGGCAAAAACAACTGTTCAAAACCGGCCTTGCGGGTGGGCCCCTTGGCCACGCCCACCAGAGAAATGCCTGTCACCGCCAGGGTTTGCAAGACCGCTTCAACCACCGCCAACTGGCCCTTGCCACCATCAACCAACAAAATATCGGGAGCTGTAACCTCGCCCGCCTTAATGCGCCGGTAGCGTCGCGTCAAGGCCTCGCGGAGTGCTTCATAGTCGTCTCCGCCGGTTTTGGGCGTGACATTGAAACGCCGGTATTCGGCGGGACAGGGGCCGGCTTCGTTGAAGACCACGCAGGCGGTTACTGCCGATTCTCCCGCAGTGTGACTGACATCGAAACATTCCATCCGGTGCGGTGCTACGGGCAACGCCAAAGCACTCCCCAAGGCTGCGAGACGCGCCCGGTAGCTGGCGGCACCTGCCAGGTGGCTGGCCAGTGCGATGCGGGCATTGCTCACCGCCAATTCTAGCCAGCGGGCCCGCTCGCCCCGCACCCGACTGGTGAGGCATACCCTTTGCCCCGCCTGGTTGGACAGAACCGTCTCCAGGAGAACCTGATCGGGCGGGAGATGGCTGACCAGGATCTCGGCGGGCACGACTTGCTCCAGGTAGTGCTGGCTCAGGAAGGCCGAGACCATTTCGGCTTCACCAAGACCTTCGGCACCCCCCGTGGGCAGCTGAGGAAAGAAGGCGCGGTTGCCGAGGTTGCGCCCGCCCCGGATCACAAAAAGCTGTAGACAGGCAACCCCCTCTTCCAGGGCACAGGCGAGGATGTCGAGATCGCCGCTTTCCCCTTCCACATGTTGGCGCTCCTGAATCTTTCGCAAGGCTATCAGGCGATCCCGGAATAGGGCTGCCTGTTCAAATTCGAGTCGTTCCGAGGCCGCCTGCATGGCGGCTTCAAAGCTCTCGACCAGTTGGGTCGTGCGGCCCTCCAAAAATTGTATCGTGGTGTCTACATCCCGGCGGTAGTCCTTGGCCGATATTAATGCTACGCAAGGCCCCGAGCAACGCTGGATCTGATGCTGTAAACAGGCCCGGGTTCGACTCTTAAAATAGGCGTCGGGACAGGGGCGTATCCGAAAAAATTTTTGCAGCAGGAACAGGGTCTCACGCACCGCCATCCGGCTCGGATAGGGGCCAAAATAACGGCCCGGGGCGGTTTTTGAACCTCGGTGAAGGGATAGTCGCGGAAAGGGCTGGTCACTGGACAGGTGAAGATAGGGGTAGCCCTTGTCGTCCTTGAGCAAAACGTTATATCGGGGCTGATGGGACTTGATGAGATTGTTTTCGAGCAACAGAGCCTCGGCCTCGCTGCGGGTGACGGTAACTTCGATGCGGGCAATCTGGGCCACCAGGCTCAGACGGCGTTGATCGAGCGAGCGCTGGAAGTAGCTTTTAACCCGGCGGTGTAGATCCTTGGCCTTGCCCACATAAAGCAACTGGCCGCTGGCATCGAACAGGCGGTAAACACCCGGTCGGGAGGTCAGGGTTGCCAGAAAGGCGGTGGCCTCGAAAGGCGAACCTCCCCGGGTCGGCGTGGATTCCATGACCGTTTTGACCGATGGTGAATCTCAGTGATAACGGGGGGGAGGGGGGCGTGAGCCTGGGTCGGACTCCTCCTTGGTCTGTCCGTCGATCTCTTCAATGGCGGTATCGGGATCGACCTTGGCAAACACCACGGCCATGAGCCCCGGAAAATAGCGATCCATGGTGCTGATGCCAACCAGGAGCAGTTTGTGGAAGATGCTGGTTTTGATCGAGAAACCTTCAATGTCCATGGACACCTTGTAGCGTATTTCGCCATCTCGAAAATCCATCTCGAAATTCCCCAGGGCCAAGCCATAATTGGCGCGGGTCAGGTACTCCGCCACCGCCAGCCGCCGTTCCTCGGGCACCGGCGATTCGCTGAAGGTATAGATCACCAGGATGTGTCGCGCCTCATCGATCTCGATGACGATCCGGTGTTGGGAAACGCGGGTTTTGACACCGGTCAGGATGATATCGATGAACCCAGACTGGTCGCGCTCAAAGTTCCAACCCTCTTGAGAGAGATACTTTTCGATCAGGTCTAGGGTTTTTTTCATGGTATTCTCACGCGACTTCCCCCGAAGCAGAGTATGAGAGAGACAGAATTTCCGACCCTGTTTCGCCGGTTGATGACGGCTCTGAATCTCCCGGGTTTGGCCATCTCCGCGACGACCGTCACCGTGTGTTTCTTCTGTCACGATACCCCCATTCCCGGGGCAATCCAAGCCCATGCCATTCCCGAGTTGAAGCTTGGGGATCCGGGCGCGGCGGAGGCCGGGCCGGTTAGTGGTGGAGCTTGGTGGTGCTGGCACCATGCAGCATCACGATCAGTTCGGCCTCGTTACGGCTCAACCCCAGTTCCTCTACGAGACGTTGGGCGTTGGAACCGCGCCGAACCATTTGAATCGCCTCCCCATAGCTACGATCCTGGTAGCGCTCGTTGAGGCCTAGCTGCTCCAGATTTTCCTGACGTTGTTCCAGATCAAAACCCTTGCGTTCAAGCTTGGTGATGCGTTGATCTAGCAGAGTGGCGGCCCTGAGCAGGGTCTCGATCAGCTCCCGCTGTTGTTCGAGTGTCTGGGTCATGTGGGTCATGGTTTCGAGGCGCTGACGCTGTTGCTGGCGAACCCTCCAGATCCACAAGCCGGCGACACCTACCAGGACGGGCACCAAGCCTGCTGTGGTCAGCAGCCACCCCGTCTCGACATCCATCAGGCAGCATACTCGTCGATATGCTCGTGTCCATCGGACTCGCGATCCGGAGGCCTATGCGTCGGATCGTGACGGACGTTTGGCTCGGGCCGTGGCAAGCGGCGCGAACGCCGCTCGTCGGTGGATCCATGCGAGGGTTGGGATGGCACCAGCGGTTGGATACCCTCGGATTCGTCGGGATTGACCATGCGCTAGCCGGACGAGGAGCGCGGGGGCGGTTAAAAAATCCCAACCTCGGCCCACTCTTCTTCCGTGAGCAATTTATTGAGATCCACGACGATCAGCAGACTGGTGTCACGGGTGGCAACCCCTTGAATGTAGCGGGAGGTTTCCTCGTTGCCGACATTGGGGGCGGAGTCGACCTCGGACATTCGCAACTCCACCACCTCGGCAACGCTATCGACCAGCATCCCGACCACCTGTTTGTCGGATTCGATGATAACAATCCGGCTTTGTTCATGAACCTCGACGGGATCGAGACCAAAGCGAATGCGCGTGTCAATGACGGTAACGACATTCCCCCGGAGGTTGATGATGCCGAGGACATAGGAAGGGGCACCGGGAACCGGGGCAATTTCGGTGACCCGGAGAACCTCCTGAACCTGCATGACGTTAATGCCATACAACTCGCCCTGAAGCCGGAAGGTGACTAGCTGGATGATGGGATCTTTGCCCGAACTCTCGGTAACGCTCTTTTTCATAGGTAACCTCGAAAAAATGTTCCGGCGACAGGCTGTGCGGTCGCCTCCTACACAATCCCTCGCCGCTAATTGCCTTCCACGGCCCTCAGTATAGCCGCGATGTCCAGAATCATGCTCAATTGTTTCGTAATGACCCCGGCAATGAAGCGATCACGGCCGGGATTGCGATGCCAACGGATGTCATCTAGGGTCAATTTTTGCACCTGTCCCAAGGCATCGCAGGCCAACGCCCAGCGCCCACCGCCCAGCCTAAGCAGGTAACGGTTCGAGAGATCCGGGGGGGAACCCGGGTGGAGTAGGCCGGGCATCAGCAGGGCGGCGGTATCCACGAGGGTGACCTTGTCGCCCCGATGAACAAAAATGCCCAGATTCCAGGACGCCTGACCGGGCAACCGCACGGTATGGGCTACCCGCTTGCCGACACTGTGCAGCAAGACCAGGGGTAACGCAAAGCGCCGCCCGGCGATGTCAAAAAACAATACCGGGAACTGTCCGCTGGCCCAGTCGGGGGCCGGGGGCGGGCCTTGTGGTTGGATTTGCGGCTGGGTCTCGACCTGAGTCTGGATTTGGATTTGGGGAATGGTGGTCAGGACAACTGGGGCAGGGCGAGTTTCCAGTGCCCGCAGGAGCGGCTGCACCAATAATTCCCTGGCCGGAACTGAGCGCACCTCAACGGGTGCCAAGGCTGGCTGGCGCATGACAGGCCGCAGGATCTGGGAGGGGCGCGGTGCGGTGGGGCGAGGGGAGTCCAATGGCCGTGATTCCCCCAGCAAATCCTCCAGGTAATATCCCAGCGCGTCCTTGGGACTATGCAAAGACGGCGGGCGAATCATGCGGGTGCCTCCCGGGCGGCAACGGGGGCCATTGCGGGAGGGGAGGCGGGAATCTCGGCCAGAAGATCCGCCAACAGGCTCTCATAGGCCAGGACTCCCCGTGAACGGGGGTCGAACTGCGGTGGAGGAATGCCCGCCTTGCTCGCCTCCCGGAAGCGGGTATCGACGGGAATGTAACCTTGCCATAAGTGGTCGGAATGGCTTTGACGCAGGCTGTCGAGACCCTCCTGGGCGGCCCGGGTGCGGCGGTCGAAGAGGGTTGGGACAATGGTATAAGGCAAATCCAGCGTTTTGCGAGCCTTCAGAACCATCGCCAAGGTCTGGATCATCCGTTCCAGACCCTTGATGGCGAGGAATTCGGTCTGAACCGGGATGATCAGGCGTTCGCTGGCGGCCACCGCGTTGACCATCAGGACACCGAGCATCGGCGGGCAGTCGATGACAGCAAAATCATAATCTATCGAGAGGGTCTGAAGGGTATTTTTGAGGATGAGGCCCATGCCCTCCAGCTTGCCAGCCATGCGGTCGAGCGTCGCCATGGCCAGGGTGGAGGGCAGGAGATCCAGGTGCTCGATGGGGGTATGGCACACCAGGGTGCGTGGATCTAGAGGGGTTTTTTGGGCGTTGGCCTGAAACAGGGTATAGACGCTGAGGGTGAGTTGATCCGAGTCGTACTTAAAATAGCCCGTCATGGAGCCATGGGGATCCAGATCCACCAGCAGCACCCGGTGGCCCCTCAGGGCCAACAAACTCCCCAGGCTAATGACGGTCGTGGTTTTTCCCACCCCGCCTTTCTGATTGGCCGCCGTCCAGACACGCATCAGGGTTTTATTTTAACCTTGCGGTTTGCGCACAGGCTGCGACAGGGGGTTGGCACCCTGGCCTAGTACCACCAGAGTGACCCGGCGATTTTTCTGGCGTCCGTCTTCTTCCTGGTTGTCGGCAATCGGCTGGAATTGCGCGTAGCCCAGGGCGGCGATATGGGTGGGCTCAACGCCAGCCCGCACCATCAGATTCACCACAGAGGCCGCTCGTGCCGAGGAAAGCTCCCAGTTCGAGGGATAGGCAAGATTACTGATGGGCCGGTTATCCGTATGACCCTCGACATGGATGACATTGGGCAGGGTTTTTAGGATCTCGGAAATATTGCGCAAGGCGTTGAAGGCGTCCTGGGAGATGCGAACGCTACCACTTTCAAACATTAATTTGCTTTTCATATCGATCTCCAGACGATTCTGATTGTAGGACACCTCCACCAATCCTTTTTCAATGTAAGGGATCAGAACAGTTTGCAGAGCAGCGGCTAGGGTTCCAAAGCGCTGACGGTCGCTACCCAGCTCTTCCTGACCGGTCTGGCTGGGGTTGATGACGGCCGGGGGCACTTCGGGGGATGAGGCCGTGGGGGGTGGGATATCGGGGACAAGACTGGTGTCCCGAACCGGCTCTCCTACCGCGATCAGTTCCGGTTTTGAGCGAATCGGATGGAA
>JBAXSA010000028.1:0-17380 GCA_037130945.1 Pseudomonadota bacterium
TGAGTATATGCATAGGCTGTCAATTGCAGCGCTATTGATATGCTCTGAATCGCTGTGCTATAGGAACGGCTGGTCATGGCGGTACATCGTTTATCGTTTCGACCTCGAAGCCGACCACGCTGCGGCTTTCCCGGCTAAATTCGACGCCGATCAGGTGGATCGGCTGACCTTCGGCGCGGTATTTTTCGGCATAGCCTCTCGCCTTGATCTGGACTAGGGCGCGGCCTTCCGGAGCCAGCTCCACTACCTTGAACTCAAAGAGATAAATATGTGCGTTGAAGCGCAACGCCATGTCCAACCGGCCCTGGTTGCTGGTGTCCTCGGGGGTGATGTCGAGCCCCAGCGAGGCAAAGTAGGCGTAAAAGACGCTGGCGTAGTAGCCCTCGTACTGGGCAATTGGGTTATTGCGGTACCAATCGAGCGGGATACTGGCGAAAAAGGCGGTAAACAATCGCTCCATGCCCGGGAAATCGTTGGCTAAAAGCAGCTGATGCAGACGATAAAGCTGGTGGCTGGTCTGGCTCTGGGTATTCGTCAGGGCGTAGAGGATCTGTTCATTCAGGCCCATCCATACCTCATGGTTGGGGTAGCGTAGATGGTACAAGTACCGGTTGCCGATCCATTCCTCCCGGTCGATGGTCAGGTAGCCCGTTTGAAACATCAGAGCCTCGCTCGGCATGTCGTCCACATCGAAACGCGACAGCAGGGTCTCCGGCGTCACCTGGTGTCCCAGGCCAGGGACGAACTGGTGGCGACGAGTGAGAAGATCCACCAGAAAGGTGGGCGTGCCAGTCTCGAACCACCAAGGCCGGAATTGCCGTTCCTGAAACAACAGCAGCAAGTCGAAGGGGTTGTAAACGGCCTCGCCAGTCCAGTTGTAGCCGTTGTACCAGCGGCGGATCTCGTCCCGGTCGAGATCATCGAGTTCCGGGGCAAAAATGCCATCCACATCGGCCTCGGTATAGCCGCACAGGGCAGAGTATTCACGCGATATCGTGATGTCTCGCAGGTGATTGAGTCCAGAAAACAGGCTCACCTTGCTGAATTTACTGACCCCGGTGAGGAAGGCAAACTTGATGTAGGCATCCCGACCCTTGATGACCGAGTAGAGGTTTCTCAGGCCATCCCGGATGGCACGAGCCATCTCGGGCCGGGTCAGGTTGTCGAGGATGGGCTTGTCGTATTCGTCCACCAGCACCACGACCCGCTGGCCATGGGATTTGGCAACCGATTCGAGCAACTCGGAAAAAATGCCGGAAATGCTCTGATTCTCGCAGGTAACGCCAAAACGGGCTTGCTCATGCTGGAGAATCTCCCGAATGCGCTGATCCAACGCCTCCGGGCCGGACAATACCCCCTCGGCAAAGCTGATCCGGACGACCGGGTAGCGTTTGCTCCAGTCCCATGAGTCATGGATGTGGAGTCCCCGGAACAGGGGCTCGTTCCCGACAAACAATTCGGCCAGGGTGTCAAGGAACAAGGATTTACCGAAACGGCGCGGGCGGGAGAGAAAGTAGTGCGTACCACTTTCAATCAGCTTTAGGGCAAAGCCGGTCTTGTCCACATAGTAACAGCCATCCTCGCGAATCTTGGCGAAGGTCTGGATACCGATGGGCAATTTCTTGCGAATCATGGGCGGGTCTTGCAGGTCACGGCATTTCCGACTTCAGACCATCGGTAAACGCCTTGGCGGCTAGCCAGTGGCCGGATTTTCCGCCACGTTTTTCAAGCAGACGTACCCCTTCGATCACCATGCCACGGTCCACGGCCTTGCACATGTCGTAGAGGGTCAGCAACGCCACCTGGACGGCACACAGGGCTTCCATCTCCACCCCGGTACGACCGTAGGTCTCCACCTGAACCCGGCAATGAACCCCGGGCTGCAGAGGCTTCAGCCGCCAGGACAGGGTCACCTGGGTCAAGGCTAGCGGGTGGCAGAGCGGGATCAGGTCGGCGGTGCGTTTGGCACCCATGATGCCGGCGATCCGTGCCACACCCAGGACATCGCCTTTGCGATGGCCACCTTGCTCGATCAAGGCCAGGGTGGCGTGGGCCATGCGGATGCTGCCCTCGGCAATGGCCACCCGGTGGGTTTCGGGTTTGGCACCAACATCCACCATATGAGCCTGGCCGTCGTGATCAAAGTGCGTGAGGGGATTGGGTTCGTTCATGCGGTTAGGAAAAATCAGGGGAAAAATGTGTGGACGGGTTTTGGTAGTTCCCGGAATTCGAAGGTCAGGGTGGCGAGATCGGCCATGACAAAGGTCGCAGGAGCCTTGCCGACGCCTCCCACAGTACCTGGGTTGATCAAGAGGGTGGTTCCCCCCCTGAGATTGGGCAGTTCGATCTGCTCGGCCCGATGGGTGTGGCCGCAACACACCAAATCCCACTCGCCGGTGGCGGCCATGCCCTGCGCATAATGGGGGTAGTGAACCATGAAGATTCGCCGCTCGCCGAGGGTGAGATCGGCATCCATGCCATGGTAGTGGATCAGGTTGTTGGAACTGGCCACCCGTTTGGTCAGCGCGAAGAGATCCCCCGTGTTGTTGCCGTGGATGATATGGATCGGCAGACCAAAACGCTCGATGCCCTGCAAACTGCTGGGTGCTACCAGGTCACCACAGTGCAGCACCGCTTCGGCACCCGCAGCCTTTGCGGCGGCCACTGCGGCGTGGAGTAGAACAATGTGATCGTGACTGTCGGAAAGAATGCAGAGTTTCACGGGTCGGTCGCTGGGTGCCTTATCTTAATTCTATTGCGTAACGTTGGCGGAGGTCGTCCAGTTCGTCTTCGTAAAGGGTCTGTGATTGCACCAATTCGGCCTCGGCCTGCTTGACCTTATCCTGGCTAGCCTTGAGCGCGGTGCGTAAATTTTCCTTCTCGGCATTCAACGCCTGGTTTTTTTCGCGCGCTGCCGTCAGCTCCGCCGACAGACCCCGCATTTGCTGGGCGGTCTTCAACCCTGCCAGCTCGTCTTCATAATCGGCCTGGGTTTGCGCGATTTCGGACTGGGCCTGTCTGGCTAGATCCTGGGCGGCCTTGAGCGTGGCCCGCAACTGTCCCTTTTCGGCCTGCAACATCCCATTACGTTCACGCTCCGCTGCCAATTCGGCCTCCAGACCCCGCATTTGCTGAGCGGCCATCACGGTGTCGGTGGGGCCGGAAAGGACACTCTCCTGGCGGATAGCCTCAAGGATCGACCGAGTTCGCTCCAATTCCTCGCGCAAGCTGTTGTAACGGGCCTGGTGGGTCTGTTTTTCACCTTGTGCTTCGGTGATTTTCTGCTTCAGAGCCTCTACGGCGCGATTGAGTACCTGGTTCTCGTTCAGACGCTTACGCAGCACTTCCTCGTAGCGGGTCTGAATCTCTGTGAGCTTGCTTCTATATTCTTCGCACTGTTGTTCCGCCTGAGCCAAACGCGCATCAACGTCCGTCACATTGTTGGAAGACACCAGCGGCAACAGTGTCGAGTATTCCTCGCTGGCGACCAAATCCGTGTAGCCGCATTCCATGCTAAACACCCGATAACGGTTAAAACCCCGTTCGGTGAGTAGAAACGCCGCTGCCGACGCTTGGCCAGAGGTTGTGCCATAAACCAACAGGTCGCAATCCTTGGGCAAGATGCTGCATTCCTCCCGGATCTGCTGGGAAGGACAATGGATGGCATCTTTCATGTGGCCGGCGAGATATTCGGCCTGATTCCGGACATCCAGCCAGACCCCTCCACTCTTGGCCTTGGTTCGTGCTTCCTCAGCCATCAGGCGGTTGGACAGGGGACGGTGGATGAGATCCATGAAGTGTTTTTTGGCCAGGCGAATCAGAACCACGGGGGTTATGGTCTGTACCGAATGGCCGCGAGGCCTATCCGACAGCAGAGCCTCTTCGCCGAAACTCTGACCGGCCTCCAAATCCGCCACGGGCAGATAGGGAGAATCCGGGGTCTCCTGCCGGACGACCTGGCAACGGCCCCGGTGGAGCATGTAATAGAAGTCGCCCGGTTCGCCTTGCCGGATGACCCATTCATGGGCCTTCAGCTCAATGCGTTCCGCCTTCATCAGGGCATTTTGGATGTTGGCCGGCGGAACCATCTGGATGACTGGCGAGTTCAACATGTGGGCCATCCAGTCGTCATCGTCGGCCACGTCTTCCAATTCATCAACCTGGAAGTTCGAAGAACTCGAGGCCGACTGGGTGGCGCTACTGGCTTCGGCCAACATCCGGTTATCGATGCGGAAGTAGGTTACCGCATCCTTGGCACGACCCGATTGTTGACGGGGTAAACGATGGCCAATCGGTAGCCGGCTGATGCCGGTATTGGCCGTCACGAGGCTGGCCTCCCGGGTACCATTCAACAGGCTGACACGCCCCAAGAGAAGATAGATGCTGTGAGGTTCCGTATCGCCTTCGCGAAAGAGAAAATCTCCCGGTTTGGCCTGTTCGACACGAATCTGTTTCAGCAACCCCTGCAGGCGATCCGCAGGTAAGGTATTAAACGGGACGAAGTAACGCAGCACCTCATCGGTAATCCCTTCGGAAGGTTTATACATACAATTCTCGGCATTCTTCAAAAAGGCCAGAAAGTAGTTTACACATTTGGCCGGTAGTTGGATGCCCCCCTCCCGTCACGGGATATGAGCAAACCCATTAGGTGCCAAACGAGGAACCACAACCACAGGTGGTGGTGGCGTTGGGGTTGCGGATAACGAACTGGGCCCCCTGCAAGCCTTCGGAGTAGTCGATCTCCGCACCCATCAGGTATTGCAGGCTCATGGGATCGACCAGCAACTTGACGCCTTCCGTGACGACCTCGGTATCCCCGTCCTGCAGGGTCTCGTCGAATGTGAAACCATATTGGAATCCAGAACAG
Organism: Pseudomonadota bacterium; assembly: GCA_037130945.1. Taxonomy (GTDB): domain Bacteria; phylum Pseudomonadota; class Gammaproteobacteria; order Chromatiales; family Chromatiaceae; genus JBAXSA01. The sequence goes on from JBAXSA010000028.1 coordinate 4,868, forward strand.
CCGCCGCCCTGGATATAGACCCGCAACATGAGGCCAGGGTTGTCTTCCTCCTGGATCAACTGGGAAACCTTGTGAGCTGCAGCATGGGTGAAAACCAGGGGGGCCGATTCGGTACTCATGGGAACCTCGAATTTTTGGGAAATCAATTTTGGCGGAATGTCCGGGAATAAATCGACTATGGGGTTTTTTGATTGAAAACCAAGGGGGTCGGGATTCATGGTGTCCCGGAACAACTATCCGAAAACAGGGTGTCAATGGCCTGGATCAGGCAGGCATTGGGTTCCAGGCGCGTCGGCACCTCCCAGAAGCGGGCGTCGGCAAAGGCCCGGCATTTCACCGCATCCTTCGCGGTCATCAGGATGGGATCCCCAAGACCAGCAAAGTCCTCCTGGCGATAGGAATGATGATCGGGAAAGGCGTGGGTCGTCAGGCTCAAACCGGCGGCTTGAAGCTGGCGGAAAAAACGCTGGGGATAACCAATGCCTGCCACTGCAGTAACCGTTGCGCCGCGAAAGGCGGCCAGGGGCTGGGTGTGGGCGGGGTCATCGATCCGCACCGGATCGCCAAGTACCAGGGTGAAGGCGGGACGATTTTCCAGCCCCGCGCCCTGGATCACCGTCAGCGAGACTTTGTCCTGGCGTGCCACGGGCTCTCGCAAGGGGCCCGCTGGCAACAAACAGTGGTTGCCAAAACCCCGCTCGCCATCCACCACCAGGATATCCCAGTCACGGCCCAGCCGGTAATGTTGCAGGCCGTCGTCGCACAGCACCAGGTTGCAGCCCTGGGCCACCAGCCAGCGCCCCCCCGCCACCCGATCCGGGCCGGCCACCACGGGGCAACCGCTTGCGGCCAGCAGCAGGGCTTCGTCGCCGACCTGCCGGGGATCACTCAGGGGCGTCACCCATTGCGGCCAGTTGCGGGATTGGCCCCGGTAGCCGCGCGTCAGGAGGCCCACCCGCCACCCCTGGCCGCTCAGACGGCCAGCCAGCCACAGGGTGAGCGGCGTCTTGCCAGTGCCGCCGACGGTGAGATTCCCCACCACCACCACCGGTACATCCAGCCGGTGGGTGGGTAGCCAGGCTTGGCCATACAGCCAGCGGCGCAGCCTCACCCCGGTACCAAACAGCCAGGCCAGGGGCAACAGGGGACGTATTGGGGCCGATTGATACCAGCGTGTTGCCAGCCATTCGCCGTAGCTTGGGCGAGTCTTGGGCATGGTACCTGGCTTAATGGGACAGCCGGGCCACCCGCATGACCTCCGGCAGGGTACGCAATCGCCGGAGAATCTGCGCCAGATGCTGGCGATTTTTCACCGAGATCATGAAAAACAGGCCCAGCGTCAGGCCATCACGCTCTTCCGAGACGACTTTTTCAATATTCGAACCCATGTCGGAGAAGGTCTTGGCCAGATGTCCCAGTACCCCGAGCTGGTTGTGAACCTCGATACGCAATTCGCTGGAGAAAAACGCCTCGACCGCGCCATTCCAGTCAACTCCAAGCCAGTGCTGCTCGCGGCGGGGATCCTTGAGAAGATTGTGACAGCCTTGGCGATGCACGACGATGCCCTTGCCTGGCGAAAACAGTCCGGCAATGCTGTCTCCATGGATCGGACGGCAGCATTTGGCAAAGGTCAGAACCACTCCCTCGGTACCCTTGATGACCAATCGTCCGGCGGGCTGGTGAGCGGCCCGGAGTTCCCTGGCCACCTGACCCTCCAGACCGCTGAGACAACGGGCCACCAGCAAGGGCAGTTGGTTGCCGAGGCCGATCTCGGCCAATAGTTCCTCCAGGCTCGCCAGGCGGTTGGTGCGCAAAAACTCGGCCACATGGGAGGGATTGACCTGATCCAGGCCGAGCCCCAGATGCGCCAGTTCCTCTTTCAGCATCTCCCGCCCCATGGCCAGGGCCTGTTGGCCTTTTTGATGCTTCAAGTAGTTGCGGATGCAGCTTCGGGCCTTGGCGGTGATCACGAATCGCAGCCAGGCGGGGCTCGGCTGGGCGTTGGGAGCGGTGACGATTTGCACCGTTTGGCCATTCCCCAGGGGGCTGTTGAGGGCGGCCGCGCGCTGGTCGATCAGCACCCCGTGACAGCGGTTGCCGAGACTGGTATGCACGGCATAGGCAAAATCCACCGGCGTGGCACCGCGTGGCAGCGCACGGATGTCGCCACGCGGGGTAAAAACATAAACCTCGTCGGGAAAAAGATCGTCCTTGAGATCCTTGATGAACTGCGCGGAATCCCGGCTGTTTTGGAGTAATTCGATTAGGTTTTTGAGCCATTCCCCGGTTTGCGGGCCGCCCGGGTGGCCATCACCCTGACTCTTGCGCATCCAGTGCGCGGTGACACCGGTCTCGGCGATCCGGTGCATCTCGCGGGTGCGGATATGCACATTGAGGCGGATCCCTTGCGGAGCGACCAACACCGTGTGCAGGGACTGATAGGCATTGGATTTGGGGATGGCAATGTAATCCCTGAAGCGTCCCAGCACCGGTTTGAACAGGTTGTGGACGGCACCCAGCGTCCGGTAGCAATCGTCAGCCTCCGCCACCAGTATCCGCAAGATATACACGTCCGTGATATCCGCTGGTGGATGGTGCTGGCGTTTCAGCTTCTGGTAGATGCCGTACAGATCCTTGGGATGTCCCGACACCTCGGCGGCAATGCCTTCCTGCTGGAGCCGCCGCCGGATGGCCTTTTCGGCGTTCTCCACCACCAGGGCATGATGCCCCCGGATGGTGGTGCGCCGGGTCAGCAGCACCCGGTAACGCCAGGGCCAACAGGCCGCGAAGGCGAGATCCTCGAGATCCCTGCGCAGACAATCCATGCCCAGCCGGCTCGCCAGAGGCACATAGAGCTCCAGGGTTTCCCGGGCGATTTCCCGGATGCGCTGGGGTGGCATGGCCGCGATGGTAGACATGTTGTGCAGGCGATCCGCCAATTTGATAAACACCACCCGGATATCCCGAGTCATGGCCATCACCATCTTGCGAAAGTTCTCGGCCTGGGCCTCGGCACGGCTTTTGAATTCAACCTTGCTGAACTTGCTGACGCCCTCAACCAGCTCCGCCACCTCACTCCCGAAATGTTGCGTCAGCTGTTCCTCAGCTGTGGGAGTATCTTCGATGGTGTCATGGAGGATGGCTGCTACTAGACAATGGTGATCCAGGTGCAATCCGGCCAGGATCCGGGCCACCGCCAGGGGATGATGGATATAGGGTTCGCCGCTTTTGCGGGTCTGGCCTTCATGGGCCTCGGCACCAAACAGGAAGGCTTCATACACCTGCTGAACTTGGGGCAGTGGCAAATAGCCCTCCAGCTCCGCGCACAAATCGCTAATCCGGTAAATCGCCGGTTCTGGTTCCGGATCCGGATCCGGCCCCTGATCCAGCGGCAAGGTCAGGGGGTCGATCCTCACTCCTCGTCATCCTCCGGCACTTTGGGGTCTGACTGGCGCACCGCGAGTTTGAAGGGGATATCAATCTCAGCCGGCGGTTCCACGGATTTATGGGTAATCCTCCCGGTGGCGATCTCGCGCAATGCCAGTACGGTGATTTTATCCTTGCCGGCATCGACGATGGGCTGGACGCCCTGGGCCAGTTGGCGGGCCCGTTTGGTGGCCAACAGCACTAGATCGAAGCGGTTTTCGACATGCCGGAGGCAGTCCTCAACAGTAATACGCGCCATAACAATACCTCTATCAAAATAGGAAGTGGCCGGATGAAACCAGACGCCACGGCGAAAAAACAAGATTACCAGATCCGTTCACTCGACAAGTTTCAAATCACTGGCCGCAGGATCTCCAGGATGCCCGCGCCTATCGTCAGTGCCCGGTGCCGGGTTTTGAAGCGCTCGGCCTGGAGGATGATTTTGAGTTCCTCCCGGGCGGTGTCGAAGTGGTCGTTGATCACCAGATAATCATACTCGGTATAATGGGACATCTCCGCCACTGCGTCCCGCATGCGCCGTTCGATGATCGTCGGCGCGTCCTGGCCTCGCGCCATGAGGCGTTCCCGCAAAACCCCTTGGGAAGGCGGCAGGATGAAGATCGAACGGGCCTGCGGAAAACGCTCGCGAACTTGGCGGGCACCCTGCCAGTCGATTTCCAGAACCAGATCCTGACCTGTGGCCAGATGATGGGACACCGATGCCGCTGCGGTACCATAAAAATGATCAAAAACTTGGGCATATTCCAAAAAGGCACCGGCCTCGACCCTTTCCCGGAAGACCTCGAGGGTTACGAAATGGTAGTCTATGCCGTCCTGTTCGCGGGGGCGCTGGGGCCGGGTGGTGTGTGAAATGCTGACACCCACCCGGGGATCCGCCGCCCGCAGAGCCTTCAGCAGGCTGGTTTTGCCCGCACCGGAGGCGGCCGAAACGATCCATAAGGTACTAGGGGGTTGGGATTCTACTGCTTGCATGTGGGTCTCGAAGACTATACTAAAGATACAAAGACGATGAGCCTACTGTAATTAGGATGATGGCGGCAAGAGCCGCCGTCGCAGTTCTGGAGCCAGGCCTTGCCTGTCTTGCCCGTAAAGTGACCAAGAGGTTTTCAGCACACCATGCAAAGGGTGAAATCCGGCTAATGAATGCCCTGCTGGTGGATATTGGCCTTATGGCGGACGCCTTGGAGCCTGCCATTGGCGCGTTGGTGGAGGCCTATGAGATTGAAGGTGCCCCTTCCCGCCACCCACCCTCTCCCAATTCGCCTCCTGTGTTGGCGATATCCCTATCCCAGTTGTTCGAGGTTCTGCGGGAGATTGAACAGGGCTTCGCCCATCTGGGCCAATCCACCGGGGAAGACTTGTCACGCCATGATCTCGGCACCCTGGGGAATTACGGGGTTCAGTGGCTGGATGAAGCTGCGGGGTGGGCGAATTTTCTGGAGAACCCGGCGCTGGGCCAGGATTTTTCGGCCTTGATCCTGCCTCTGGCTTGCTGGACGGCGAGAAGGGGGGGGGGAGTTGACCGCCCTAAAACCCATTGTCGACCATCTCGTCAGGTTGATGGATCAGACCGTCAGCCTGGCCGATTCGGAAAGACTCTTGTCGATGATGGACAACCTCTTTCACGCCGTAGGGCCGGGCATCGCGGAGGATGTGGATCGTTCCGATCCTCGCCGCCCCTGGCGTCTTCTGCTTCTCAACCGTGCCATTCTGGCAACTCGAACCTGTCAGCGGCCCCTGATGGAACGTGCCTTTCAGAGCCTGCTTTCGCACCTGCCAGAGGACGCTGCCGAGTTTTTCCGCGAAGGAATGGCACAGGTCGAACACGCCAGTTATCCCCCCCAAGCGCGTGAGCTGATGTTGGCCTATTACCAGGCCTGGGGCCTGCCCCGCACCCTCCACTGATCCTATTCAGGTGATCGCTACGTGAAACTCTTATTCGATTTTTTTCCGGTTTTTCTATTTTTCATTGCCTATAAACTGGCGGATATATACGTTGCCACCGCCACGGCCATCGCCGCTGGTTTTTTCCAGGTGGGCTACTACGGGTTCGTGCATCGACGTGTGGAGGCCATGCACCTCATCACCCTCGGCATCCTGGTGGTGTTTGGCGGGCTGACCCTGTGGCTACAGGATCGCACTTTCATCATGTGGAAGCCCAGCCTAATCAACTGGTTGTTCGCGCTCGCTTTTCTGGGCAGTGCCCTGTTCACGGAAAAACCCCTCATCCAGCGCATGATGGAGACCGTGATTCAGATCCCTCCGGCGATTTGGCGACGCCTCAGCCACCTCTGGACTGCCTTCTTCACCGTAGCGGGTGCCCTCAACCTGGCCATGGCCTGGCGTTTCTTCGGGGCTGACAAAGCCCTGCGGGCAGCGGCTAGCCAAACCGGCGACATCGATCTGAATCAATGCGCCAGCCATTTTTCCGGCCAACTTCTGGCGTTGTGTGAAACCGCCCACCAATTCGAGGCCGACTGGGTCAACTTCAAGCTGTTTGGACTGATGGGCCTCATGCTGCTATTCGCGGTTCTGCAAGCCTTTTATCTGGCCCGTCATATTCAGGAACCAGATCCAGATCCGGCGAATACCCCTGGGGAGAAAGGCTGATGCTGTATGCCATTCTGGCACTGGATATCCCTGATTCCCTGCCTCGCCGGCTTCAGTCCCGCCCCGCGCACCTCGCCAGACTCCAGGATCTCCAGGCCCAGGGACGTTTGATTCTGGCCGGCCCTCATCCGTCCATCGATACGGAAGATCCTGGCCTGGCGGGGTTCTCGGGAAGTCTGATCGTCGCCGAGTTCGCCAGTCTCGAGGAGGCCCGGGTCTGGGCCAACGAGGATCCTTACAGAATTGCCGGGGTCTATGCCGATGTCACGGTACGTCCCTTCAAAAAGGTTTTTCCGGCCTGATGCGCCACCCCTCCCACTTGATTTTGATATCTCCCGTCACCTGAAGAGGAAAAAAATCCTATGACATTCCGCAACACATTGATTTTACTGTTTTCATGTCTCGGTATCGGGATTGGATGGCTAGGCAATCCACGGATTCAGGATGGCAGCTTCGAGGGTTGGTCGAGTGTTCAGGCCGCCGAAAAAAAGAAGTCCAAGGGTGGGGATTCCCAGAAATCCGCAGATAAAGGCGTGAAGGATCCCAATGTATTGGTTACCATCAACGGCGAAGCCATCAGCAAGCGGATGTTTCTGCTCTACATGAACGAAAAACTTCAGGGGGTGCCTCGCCAACAGGCCGAGCAAGCCAGCAAAACCCCCAAGGTTCAGACCATGCTGCTGCAGGAGATGATCGACGTCGCCCTGCTGGCTCAGGAGGCTAAAAAACTCCGGCTTGATCGACAGGAAGGCGTGAGCGATATCAAGACCCTCCAGGAACGTCAGTTTTTCGCGCAACTGGCCATGCAGGACTTTTCCAGGCGCCAACCGGCTCAGGAATCGGCAATGCGGGAGGTTTACAGCAAGATCGTCGCCGAACCCGTCCGCGAATACAAAGGGCGGCATATCCTGGTCAAGACCGAGGAAGAGGCCAAGGATATTATCCAGAAACTTGGCCGGGGCAAGGATTTCGCGGATCTTGCCAAGCAATATTCCAAGGATCCGACCGCCGTCAACGGCGGGGATCTCGGTTGGTTCGAGGCTGCCGAGATGGTTAAACCCCTGAGCGACGCCCTGCGGGAGATGACCAAGGGCGGTTACAGCCAACGGCCCGTGCAATCCAAATCGGGTTGGCATGTGATTCTGCTGGAAGATAGCCGGAACAAAACGCCGCCTACGTTTGAACAGGCCAAGCCCCGTCTGGGCACTTTGGTACAAACCGACCTGTTGGCGGTTCATGTCGCCGACCTTCGCAAGGACGCCAAACTGGCAATCAACGAGTCGCTGTTGATCAAGGATGGGACGGCCACTCCGTCCGAGCCACCCCCGCCACCAGCCGTCTCCAGCCCGACGAGTCCCCCTCCTTCTCCCCTCGGCAGTCCCTCATCGTTTGCGCCACCGCCAGGCCTATAGAACCTCAAGGCTTCGAGCCAAAAGGGAATCAGGGAATAAAGGAAGAATACTAGGGTTAACCCATGATTTGATGCGCATCGATAACACTGTTATAGTCCCAATTAACGCCATGTTCGGCGTGGTCGACCCTGTCCGGAATAGAATTTCTTGCGGGAATCGACAAGTTTTCGGATCTGGGTGGAGACTCTGGTACCCCGCCAAGGGTTCCACCAAGGTCAGTGAGGCTCATCGGGTCGTACCCGGATGGGTTGCTAGTGAAGCGTACAGAATTCGACGCAACACCCAAGCCGAGACATGAATCGGCGCGCCCCGGTCTACCGGCTGTCCTGCGTGCTGCGTGTTTTGTTAATCGGCCATATCGTGTTGAATTAAAAGGGTTTTCAGACAGGCGATAGTTCCCGTTGCAAAGGTTTCGCCTAAGGTTTCGGACATTTGGATTGGAATCCCCTCTCATCACTTCCGCGCGATCCCCGGTTGCCCGTTTGGGTCAGGGGTCTGTCCTGTGGAGGACAGATAAATTATTTGAGATCTTTCCCCGAGGAACCGGCCCCTTGGCTGGGTAACCACCCGCCTATTCAAGCCGCTCCGGTGATTGAGAGATCGTGACCGCGAGAATTCGTTATTAATGAAACGCATGTTGATCAATGCGACCCAGCCCGAGGAGCTGCGTGTCGCCATCATCGATGGCCAGAAGCTTCAAAATCTACACATCGAAACCACTGGCCGGGAACAAAAGAAGGCCAATATCTACAAGGGCCGCATCACCCGCGTCGAGCCTAGTTTGGAGGCTGCCTTTGTCGATTACGGGTCGGATCGTCACGGATTCCTGCCCCTCAAGGAGGTGTCACGGAGCTATTTCAAACCGGACGCCACCCATCAGCCGGGACGGATTGCCATCAAGGATGCGCTCCGTGAGGGCCAAGAGATCGTGGTGCAGATCGACAAGGAAGAACGCGGCACCAAGGGCGCGGCCTTAACAACCTTTGTGTCGCTCGCGGGACGCTATCTCGTGCTGATGCCCAATAACCCGCGTGCCGGCGGAGTGTCGCGACGCATCGAGGGGCAGGATCGCTCCGAACTCCGGGATGCCATGAGTCAGCTCAATATTCCAGAAGGCATGGGACTGATTGTGCGCACCGCCGGGGTGGGGAAAAATAGCGAGGAGCTGCAATGGGATCTGGATTATCTGATGAAGTTGTGGGAGGCCATTGAGGCCTCTGTCAAGGAACGTCCCGCACCTTTTTTGATTTACCAGGAAAGCGACGTGGTGATCCGCTCGATCCGGGATCACCTGCGCAATGATATCAGCGAGATTCTCATCGACGATCCGCGGGTCTATCAGAACGCCGTTGACTTCATCAAGTTGGTGATGTCCCAGAATCTCAAGAAGCTGCGTCTCTATCAGGATGAAACCCCGCTATTTTCCCGTTATCAGATCGAAAGCCAGATCGAATCGGTGTTTCAGCGGGAGATCCATCTCCCTGCCGGTGGCTCGATTGTGATTGATCATGCCGAGGCACTGACCTGTATCGATGTTAATTCGGCACGCTCCACCAAGGGGGGGGATATCGAGGAAACCGCGCTGACCACCAACCTCGAAGCCGCCGACGAGCTGGCTCGTCAGCTCCGTCTGCGCGATCTGGGGGGGTTGTTTGTCATCGACTTTATCGACATGACCCCCCCGCGCAATCAGCGGGCCGTGGAAGACCGCCTCAAGGAGGCCTTGAAAGAAGATCGCGCCCGCGTCCAGATCGGACGAATCTCCCGTTTCGGCCTCTTGGAGATGTCCCGCCAGCGCCTGCGACCTTCGATCGGCGAGTCCAGCCAGATTGTCTGCCATCGCTGCAAGGGCCACGGCACGATACGAGGGGTGGAATCCCTGGGATTGTCGATCCTGCGGATTATTGAAGAACAGGCTATGAAGGATCAGACCCTCCGGGTGGTGGCCCAGTTGCCGGTAGATGTCGCCACCTTCCTGCTTAATGAAAAGCGTTCAGGCATTCAAATCATCGAAAGCCGTTATGGTGTGGTCGTTTCTGTGTTACCCAACCCCCGGCTGGAAACCCCCAATTTCTATATCGACCGTCAACGTGGCCAGGAATCCGAGCGACCTTCCGAGACATCCAGTTACGAACTCATTGGCGTCTACGACGAACCCTCGCGTACCGGCACTCGGGATGTCACTCGCACGGCAAATCCAGCCCGAATCGAAGAACCCGCCGTCAAATCGATCAGACCGGAGCAACCGGCCCCTGTCAGAGAGTCGATGAAGGAACCCGTGGCAGTTGTCTCGCCAGTGGCTTTGGTTTCCCCGGCTTCTCCCGAGGAGACACTCGTCAAGCGTCTGTGGAAGCGTTTTTTGGCACCCCGGGCCCCGGAGTCCGCTGAAGTGCCGGCACCCTTGGTCTCGCCGCCGCTCATCCCGATCCCGCCCGCAGTCACACCGCCCTCACCCGTGGCAACCGCTCGCACCTCGGCTGGGGAAGCCCATCGCACCGCCAACCGGCGCGAACCAACCGGTACTCGCGAGGAAGGACGCGAGGCTCGGGAGGGATCGCGAGAGGGTTCTCGCAGGGGTGGAAGCCGTTCTGATAACCGCCGTGACCCACCACCACGCCAGCCTCGAGAATCGACACGCCCGTCATCGCCAGCGGCTTCTGGCGGTGCCTCTGTCACCGCGAGCCGTTCCTTGCGCAATCAACCCCCATCCGCGCCCCTCCCCAGGCAAGGTGTCTCACGCCCCCCCGAAGCCATTGTCCCCACCACTCCGGTGAGCCCACCATCCGTTAATCTTCCGGCTTTCCCGGCGCTGCGGGAGGGCCAGGGCGCACCTTTGCCTGATCAACCCGTGGTTGCCGTCGCAGCCGCCGCTGATCCAATCCCGACTGTCCCGGATGACTCCCGGATTAAAACCCCGGAACCGGCACCTTTGGCAATGCCCCTAATAGATCCCGAATCCGAACACAAGCCAAAGGCGATGGAAACCTTCCCGGAAGTAGTAGACGAGGATGATGAAGAGGAGGAAGGAAAAGGAAAAGGCGAAGGAAAAGACGAGCCCGCCAATGCGGGTGGAGAGGGTGAAGAGGGGGAGACTGAGCCGCTTCGCCGTTCTTCCCGTCGTGGCCGCCGGGGTGGTGCCCGGCGGCGCCGCAGCCGCGAAGGCGGTCATCCGGAACAGGAAGAAGCCGCTGTTCCGGACACGCTGCCTGTGGCGGACGACGCAGCCATCAGCACCCCTCCGCCCCGTCGTGCGCCGGAACGGCGCATTAGCAGCGGTAGCTTGCGACGGCCCTCAGCCCCCCGTGCCCCTGACGCCGAACCCCCGGGTTCGCCGGCCCCCGCCGGATCGTCAGATTCCGTCCCGGGGGTGTCGCCTCCTGCGGAAGCCTCAACGTCCCCGGCCGTAGCCCCTCGATCCACGGAAGGCACCGCCTAGCCTAAATCACTCATCAAAATGCCATGGGCGGTGCCAAGGCTCCGGGGAAGCCTTGTTGCCGCCAAGCCTCGAAGATCAGAACCGCTACCGCGTTGGAGAGATTCAGACTGCGGTTGCCGGGAACCATGGGGATCCATAGGCGACGCTGGGGAGAAAGGCTATCCAGCAGCGCCGCCGGCAGCCCGCGAGTCTCGGAACCGAAGAGAAAGCCGTCGCCGTCTCGATAGGCCAACCGAGCATACGGGATGTGACCCCGGGTGCTAACGGCAAACAACCTGCCACCCGGATAGGCTTTGAGGAATCCCGGCCAGTCCGGGTATTGCTGAATGTCGACACATTCCCGGTAGTCCAGGCCGGCCCGGCGCAATTTGCTGTCATCGAGAGAAAATCCCAGCGGGTGGATCAGGTGAAGGCGGGTGCCGCTATTGGCGCACAGACGGATGATATTGCCGGTGTTGGGGGGAATCTCTGGTTGATAAAGGACGACATGAAGCATGGCAGGCAGGATCTCGATGGGCTTGGAAGGTCTCGTCATCCGGGCAGGATTGGCATCACAATAATGGGCCAATATCTTCACCGCCGGAAACCCTCATGACAAGCCTCGCCGATCCCCGTCTAGCCGTCGATTATTGCGGCCTGAGTTTTGCCACGCCCCTGGTGTTGTTGTCGGGTTGCGTCGGATTTGGCGAGGAATATCCCCGCGTCGAGGGTTTTTCTCATCAGGCGGTGGGGGCGGTGTGCCTCAAGGGGACGACTCTGGCGTCCCGGTTGGGTAATCCCCCACACCGAGTCTGCGAGACGCCCGGTGGATTGCTGAATGCCATTGGACTCCAGAATCCGGGTGTCGAGACCGTGGTGCGAGAGATCCTACCAGGATTGGATTTTACCCTGACCCGTTACATCGCCAACGTCTCGGGTTCGAGTGTCGAAGAATATTACGAAGTCACCCGCCGTTTCGATGATTCCCCCATCGATGCCATCGAGATCAACATCTCCTGCCCCAACGTCAAGGAAGGCGGGATGGCCTTTGGCAATGACCCGGTCATGTCCGCCCGGGTGGTGGCGGCTTGCCGTCGGGCAACCCGTAAACCCCTGATCACCAAACTTTCCCCCAATCAGACCGACATTGCGCACAGCGCCCGGGTGTGTATCGAAGCCGGCAGCGACGGTCTTGCCGTGATCAACACCCTGATGGGCATGGCCATTGATATCGAACGCCGCTGTCCGGTGTTGGGAAACAATCAGGGTGGACTCTCCGGCCCGGCCATTAAACCCATTGCCTTGCTGAAGGTTCACCAGGTGTATCAGGTGGCCAAGCCTCATGGGGTGCCGATCATCGGTCAGGGGGGTGTGACCCAGGCAGAGGATGCCCTGGAGTTTCTGGTGGCTGGTGCCACGGCGGTCGGCATTGGCACCGCCCTGTTTTACGATCCCCTGATCTGCACCCGTATCAACGCAGGCATTCTGTCTTATCTGGATCGCCATCAACTCAACCGGGCGAGCGAGCTGACTGGAACGCTCCAGTGGCACGGCAGCCCTGCCAAAGCCTGTGTGTGTCATTAAGGCCCGCTATCCCCGATGGGGTAAGCCCTGGCAAACCCCGTTTCC